>NZ_JAAHHE010000379.1:0-5605 GCF_010692525.1 Moorena sp. SIO3B2 | reverse complement strand
CCTGATGGGGTCGGATTTGCACCGCCATCCTGATGAATAGTTATAACCTTTGGGATGTTATTCCGCGAGTTACCTGAGTCATAACCTACTCTACTACGAGTTGCTCCTACTCAGAACAAGCCGCACGCTGCAGAGGAGTCCACTCGATAATTTCCGCATAACCAACTACATAGAGGCTATGCATGGTGTTGATTATGCCCTTGCGGGAGCCCTTCAAAATATGCTGAACCGGATATTTTTTGGGAAACGATTCTTGAGGTGCGACCCGTGGCGAATTTAATTCGCCAACGGAAAGCGCACCTGAGGATTATTACTAGGAGTTATATCCTCAGGATTAGTCTCTGGGTTTGGGCGAAATTCGGAATCCATAATGGTCACCTTTTGCTTGTTGTTTTATATTATAATCATAATGATTATAATATAATTTGTCAAGGGTTTTTAGAAATTTTTTTTGACAGCAAATTTCGCGCACCGCAAAGTTGAGTTAAAGTCCCCCAGAATTGGGGGATTTAGGGGGATTTCAGCTTTTAAAGTCCCCCAGAATTGGGGGATTTAGGGGGATTTCAGCTTTCAAAGTCCCCCAGAATTGGGGGATTTAGGGGGCAAATTCGTAAGTCCTAAAAATTAGAGACGCTCTATTGAACGTCTCTAAAAAGCTACTCTGTCTTGATGCAGTCGCTCATGGGGGAAACCCCCAAGACCGCGCTGCATCGCTTTTGGCGTTGCTTAATAATGGAATGATTTTAATACTTTTGTAGAATGGGCATCAAGCGTGGAATGGGCATCTTGGTAGAACTGGCATCTTGGTAGAACTGGCATCTTGGTAGAACTGGCATCTTGGTAGAACTGGCATCTTGGTAGAACTGGCATCTTGGTAGAACTGGCATCTTGGTAGAACTGGCATCTTGCCAGTTTCATGCTTATTGTCGAGCGGGCAGGATGCCCACTCTACTCCTATTCATTCCAAGACTGACGCAACGCCAATAATCCTAATCTATGCCTTCAATTTTATCTTCAACCTCCTGATACAACTCGCGCAACAGCTGTAAATTACTCTCACTAGTTTCCCAATAGCCACGTCCATTAACTTCTAATAACGTAGACACTACTTTACGGAAGGAATTGGGATTCAAATTCATTAACCGCTGACGCATTTCTTCATCCTGGATAAAGGTAGTATTCACATCTTCATAAACCCAGTTATCCACTGCATCAGCCGTTGCACTCCAACCCATAGTATTCACTAAGCGTTTGGAAAGTTCACGGACCCCTTCATAGCCATGATTCAACATGCCTTCGTACCACTTGGGATTAAGTAACTTAGTCCGGGCATCTAAACGAACGGTTTCTGATAGGGTGCGAACCTGAGCATTAGCAGTAGTAGTATCAGCTATGTAAGCGGTTGGTTTCTTACCATCGTTCCGCAAGTTGGCTACTACCTTAGTGGGGTCAGAATCAAAGTAATGAGAAACATCAGTCAGGCTAATTTCCGATGAATCAAGATTCTGGAAGGTAACATCAGCGGTTTTCAAGGCAGACTCAAAAATCTGCTGACTCTGTTCCATGGTGCCTGGGTTATCGGAAGAGAAGGCAAAGGACTTGCGACTGAGATACATATTCTGTAACTCGGCTTCTTCTTCCCAGGTGCTGTTTTCGACAGCTAAATTAACATTGGAGGCATAGGAACCAGACGCATTGGAGAACACCCGAGTCGCCGCTTGCCGTAGATTAACCCCCATCTCTTGAGCTTGTTGCAAACTGTGTTTCCGCACAAAGTTCATTTCCAGGGGTTCATCGGCTTCTGCGGCCATTTTCACCCCTTGGTCTAGTAAATTCATCTGATTGATGAACAAATCCCGGAAGACACCGGAACAGTTTACTACCACATCAATCCGAGGACGACCTAACTCTTCTAAGGGAATTAGTTCTAATTTATTCACCCGTCCCAAGGCATCGGGCACTGGCTTAACCCCGACCATCCACAGAATTTGGGCTAGGGATTCCCCGTAGGTCTTAATATTATCGGTACCCCATAGTACACACGCAATGGTTTCTGGCCAAGCCCCATCATTATCTCGCTTTTGCCGTGCCAACAGTCGGTCTACTACAATTTTGGCAGATTTCACCGCTGCTAGGGTGGGAATGGATTGGGGGTCGAGGGCGTGAATATTCTTACCGGTCGGTAGCACATCGGGATTTCGGATCGGGTCACCACCAGGACCTGGCAGCACATATTCCCCATCTAAGGCTTGGAGCATTGCTCCTAGTTCGTTGTCTGCTACTATCTGCTCTAAACAGAATTCGAGATAGTCAAACAGAGGCTTGATCGCTTCGGAATCTACTTTGGTGTATCCTAAATTGTGCAAGGCTTCTACCCAGGGTTCTTTTTTACCAATATTGAGGAAGTTGAGTTTAGAGACTTTAGAGACTCGTCCATCGCTGTCGATTTGAGCTTGAACCATAGCACTAACAGCAGCACGGGTAGCTTGGGTGATATCTTGCAACAATTCCACATCAGCTAAGATGCCTTGGTCATTGTTGCTGTAAATTTCATCAATATCTCGCTCAATACTGTTAGCAATAATCCGGGGTAAACCGATGATTTCGTCTTCGCTACGGTCTAAGTTAGCAATATTGACTAGCGTTGCGATCGCTTCTTCTGCGGTTGGTGGCTTACCAATCACATGCAACCCACAGGGTAACAACCTTGATTCAATTTCCATCAAGCGGCGGTACACCTGACCGACCAAAGTATCCCGTTCTTCGGCACTCAGCTCCTTGGCATCTTGCTCGGGCAAGGCAATATCTTGGTCAAGATTCACCAAGCGGCACTTATCCATAATGGTGTTAACAATGGGAACACCGCGCCCAGTATCTTTGAGAGTTTGATAAGACCCAATTAACTCACTGAGTTCCTTTAAGCCTTTATATAATCCAGCATTTTCTGCCGGTGGAGTCAGATAGGATATGGTTTCAGCGTAGCTGCGGCGCTTAGCAATAGTTGCTTCACTAGGATTATTGGCAGCATAGTAGTACAGATTGGGAATAGAACCAATTAAATTATCTGGATAACAGTCTCCAGACATCCCCATCTGTTTCCCTGGCATAAATTCTAGAGACCCGTGGGTGCCGAAGTGCAGCACCGCATCGGCTTGCCAGATTTGTTCTAAATAGGTGTAATAGGCAGCAAAGCCATGGTGAGGACTTGCGGAACGGGAGAACAACAGTAGCATTGGGTCTCCTTCATACCCAAAGGTAGGTTGTACTCCGATGAATACATTCCCAAATTGCTTGCCGTAGATTAACAAGTTTTGTCCATCACTATTAAGATGTCCTGGTGGTGGTCCCCAGTTTTCCTCTAAGCGACTGGAGTAGGGAGTAAACCGTTCATACTCCATCACCGACATCCGGTGAGCAATATTCAATTCTGGACTAGCGTACTGAGCTTGGGCATCATGGATCACCTCTTGCATCAGTGCCTCAGCGGATTCCGGCAAGTCTTGGACATCATAACCATTGTTGTTCAGGGCTTCCATCACTTTATAGATGGAACCAAATACATCAAGATAGGCCGCTGTTCCAACATTGCCTTTATCTGGGGGGAAGCTAAAGACTGTGATGGCAATTTTCTTATCAAGCTTGGGCTTACGGCGCAAATTCGCCCACTTCATGGCCCGTCGGGCTACTGATTCAATCCGGTCCTGTAACGCAATGGATTTTCCAGTTGCGCCATCCCGTCCGGATAGAATAATTGGTTCAATGGCACCATCCAGCTCTGGAATGGCAATTTGCAATGCTACTTGAATCGGGTGCAGTCCCAAGTCACTATTTTCCCATTCTTCCGTAGTTTGGAAGACTAAGGGAAGTGTAACCATATAGGGGCGATTGAGGCGTTTTAAGGATTCAATCGCTTTGGGATGGTCTTGCCGTGCTGGACCTCCTACTAGAGCAAAGCCGGTTAGAGATACCACCGCATCCACTAAGGGGACTACGGTTTTGCCATGTTCCTCAGAAAAATAGGTATCTACAGGTTTAGAGAAATCCAGACCACCAGCAAAGATGGGAATCACCCTTGCTCCCATCGCTTCGATTTCCTGCACCATGGCTACATAATGGGCATCATCCCCTGTCACTAAGTGAGTGCGTTGCAGGACTAAACCAATACAGGGAGCGAGGGGGTCTTTTATGTCTGTTGAGATATCCTGACGGCTACTATACCAGTTGAGGTATTCCTTGACATCTTCAAACATTTGCGGTGCTAGAGGATGCCAAACCCCCATATCTGGGTAAACCACTGGGTCTTTGAATTGGACAGAGGTTTCGCTGTTTTTCTTCTCTGTCTTAAATACATACTTATCTGCTAGCATCAGCAGGAAGTTTTCCAGGTTATCAGAAGATCCCCCCAGCCAATACTGGAAACTGAGCATGAAGTTGCGAGCATCCTGAGCTTTGTCCATGGGCATATACTTCAGGACTTTCGGTAAGGTCTGCAACAGCTTCAGCATACTGTCTTGGAAGGAAGACCCAGATTTTTTCTTGCGCTTACGCATGAATTGTGCGATCGCACTCTTGGATTGTCCCAAATTCGCCATGGAGAAGCTACCTAATTTATTCAGGCGCATCACTTTCGGCATTGATGGAAATACCACTGCGGCATCCAAGCGATCGCGATGGGGTTTTACAGCGGTGACTACCTTCTCGGCCAAGTCTTCTATGAAAATTAGTGACGCGATAAAGATATTCGCTTCTGCTATATCCCGTTTAAAGTCTTGATAGTTTTCTGGGTCACGCAGCTCCTCAATTAGGTAGCCGCTGATTTCAATAGCGATATCTGGTTGATTTTGATTGATTGACCGAACAGCAGCTGATAATGCACTCTGGTACTGCGGTTCTAGCACGACATAGACCACCTTCAGCAAATGACGCCCATTCAATGCTTCTGGGGTGATGTGTCTAATGGTGGACTTGACGTGAGTGAACATGCGGCTAGATCTCCTTCCTGATTATTCGTTGTCTGTGCCTTACCTTGAGTGGCGGTAAGTGGCTGATCACCTTTGATGGTTTTGATCGTATTTAGATTTTATTGATAGATGTCCTATCGAACCTCTCTACCAGTGACCACTCACTCTTGGTTGGGATGGTTTTGTTTTGCCAACTAAAGAGTTTCTATCAAAAAACGTATACTTTCAGGGAGTTACAGCCGTTATCTGATACAATTCGATATAAAAATTGCCAGTTTTTGTAAAATTACTTAACAATTACTGAAGTAGTAAATCTGTTGCCCTTAACAAAAATACAAAAAAAAAATCCTTGACAAAGGTAACCTTAGTTGTATATATAAGGATATTTTATCGATTTATAAAACTATTACTTATCGTTCCTCCTTAATTATTGCTTAAGATTTTGTGGTCAGTGGTCAGCAGTCAGTGGTCAGCAGTCAGCAGTCAGCAGTCAGCAGTCAGTGGTCAGCAGTCAGTGGTCAGCAGTCAGCAGTCAGCAGTCAGCAGTCAGCAGTCAGCAGTCAGCAGTCAGCAGTCAGCAGTCAGCAGTCAGCAGTCAGCAGTCAGCAGTCAGCAGTCAGCAGTCAGCAGTCAGCAGTCAGCAG
>NZ_JAAHHE010000378.1:0-5609 GCF_010692525.1 Moorena sp. SIO3B2 | reverse complement strand
TGCCTGTTGGGTGAGCGCAGAACGTTGGCAGGCACTTACTCCAGAACAAAAAGGAACCTTTGCTAATATCTGCCCGGATTTTGTGGTTGAGTTACGGTCTAGCTCAGATCGGGTTCAGTCTCTGGAATCTAAAATGACCGAGTATATCGACAATGGGGCGAGATTGGGTTGGTTAATCGATCCACAACAGCGACTAGTGGAAATTTATCGACCAGGTTTGGCGGTGGAAGTGTTGGAGAATCCGCCTGAGTTGTCGGGGGAAGAGGTGTTACCGGGTTTCGTGTTGAATTTGCGTCGGGTGTGGGATTGAAAATAGAAATGCGATCGCATTTCTATTTTAGTTGTGAACAGAATCTCTTCGGGAAAGGCAAGAGGCAATAGGCAATAGGCAATAGGTAATCAAGTAGCGATGCAGTGCTTTTTACAATTAATTATGAAACCCACTATCATCCTCAAACTCAATTGAAAAGCGATTGCTTGTTCTCGATTGCTGTATGATGGTGCTATAGGAGAGGTGCCAAACCTTCCCACGGAATTATCTGGAGAGAATCTATTGCCTGGATTTAGGTTGACTTTATCCCGGTATTTGTAGATAGCGATTAGGTAAGCTATCAGCTATCAGCTATTAACTATCAGCTATCAGCTATCAGCCATCAGCTAAAGGCTGACCGCTGACGGCTGAATGCTTACGTTGTAAGATTTAAACAAGGCAGCAGTACCATGGGGTAAAACGTGATGTTGAATGTCAGTCTGGATCAAGAGGCAGAACAGTATTTAGTTGAAATTTTAAGTCAGGAAAGAACAACTAGCAGTGAGTTGATCAAAAAATTGCTGCGGGATTATCGGCAAAATTTTCAATCCCAAAAATCGGTTTTAGAACGAATGGGAGGAATGCCTAAACATTTGCTATCGGTGGGGAATCTGTCTGATCGGGACACTCGTAGAGAGATTATTGCTTCTCGGATACGGGCAAGCCATCAACGAGAAGTATGAGCTATCATCCCGCTATTTTGGTGGATACAGGCTTGTTGGTGGCTTTTTATGATTCAGCCGATCAACATCATGGTCAAGTGGTTGAGTTTTTTACCAGTTGTACCAGTCGGTTAGTTACAACCGTAGGTTGTGTTACAGAAGTGCTATGGTTGCTAGGGTCTGATTGGCGAGTGCAGAATGAATTTCTAACTCATCTGGCCAATAACATCTATGAGTGTGAGTCGCTTTTACTGCAAGACTTTGCCCGTATCGCTGAGCTAAACGCCCAGTATGCTGACTTGCCTGGTGATTTTTCTGATTTGTCTCTTGTGGCAATTTCTGAACGTTTGAATATTGCGGCGATCGCTACTTTGGATAAGGATTTTGATATCTATCGACGCTACCGCAAGCAACCCTTTGAACGAGTCTTTCGTCCTTCTTCTAATATGTAGCGTTCCCGTAGCGTGGCCTACGGCCAATCCCACTCAAACTCTACTAACTGCGTTCCCATAGCGGCTCAATGCTCGCAGCAATCGCTTCTTCCAAACAGTTGGCTGCTGAAGCTTTGGCTTGTTCAATGGAATCTCCCTGAGTAATGGCTTCTGGCAAATCCAGCCAAAGTTACCATAAACCCGCTATCCGACTCGTCAGGGGTAAATGTAGCCGGGAATGAAAATCGACTAGTTTTAGATTATACCATGGCAGTATTAATCCTACAATAAGCCATCCCATTACTGATAATTAAAAAGGTGCGTTACACTTTGTTAACGCACCCGACAAGATAAGCTATCGCACTTTTGTCAACTTCTCAATGGAGAAATAATGACTGTGACTTTTGTCCCCTAATACAATGGGCAGACATCAAAATTCAAACAATGGGCAGACCTCAAGAGTCAATGGTTCACGACAACCATTATTAAGGCTTACCATTGCAGGAGCATTTGGAGTCTCAAAAAGAACTACAGATTGGCTAACACCCAAATCGTCAAATGATAGTGTATCGTGATAATTGTTCACCTTTGCTTGCCATGTACAATAATCACCATAACCTGAGGCGCGAAATCCGTACACTGCCCCTTGGGATTTAGGATCTTGATTACTATCCCACACATCTCCTTGACTCAAGATTCTGGTGAAGATGGGTTTCTGACAATGTAGTTGTGGTGTCGAAGCATGGACCGGTTGTGTGAAAACTGTAAAACCAATGATCAAAGCCATAGCCACTAATGTAGCTGGAATTGCTTTAAGCAACTGTTCAAACTTTTCTGAGAACATTATTTACTCCTTAAAAGGAATGAATTGTTTAAAGTTACAGGTAGACTTGTTTTCCACCTTTCAATCTAAAGACGATCTCAGAGGGGAATATCTGAATTGTGACTACTCCCACATCAAATCAAAGATTATGATGTGGGCTTCTCAACCTCACGAATGAGACTTGCTGCTCCTCGGCGGATGCCGACGCTACGCGAACGATATCCTGTACCGATTTACCACAGCCATTAAGCGGCAGTCCAACCGCCAATAGTCCACGATTTAAAATGTTGATACCACTGTTCCAGTCGCGGTCAATTTTAACTTTACAACTAGAACAATAATGAATGCGATCACTTAAAGTTTTTTCGACCCTAGAACCACAACTAAAACACTCGATACTTGTGCCACGTGGGTTAACTTCCTGAACTAACAAACCGCGTTTAACCGCCACTGCTTGCAATATTTCCAAGAATGCTCCCCAGGCCGCATCATGTATTGATTTTGCTAAATTAGTTCTAGCGAGTCCTTTGATATTTAAATTTTCGTGAGCAATTAAGTCATACTTACTGCACAGCCAATGAGCAACCTGATAATGAAATTCTTTTCGGCAACGGCTTAAATGAAGGTGCATCAAAGCTACTTTATGTTTAGCTTTTTTCCAGTTTTTAGAACCCTTGACGCGGCGCGACATTACTTTTTGAGCTTGAGCAAGTTTGTCCTGAGCTTTTCTGTAAAACTGCGGGATAGGCACTGCTTCGCCGTCAGATGTCGTCAAGAATTTCTCCAGGCCAACATCAATACCAACGGCAGAATTGACTGAATCTACAGGTAGCAGTTCAGGTACGGTATCATCTTTCATCGAAATACAACAATACCAACCATCAGCTTTTTTGACGATAGTGCATTGCTTGAGTACAAAACCCACGCCCTTCGGGCAAGCTTCGCTAACAGGTAATGGCCGATGCATTACCACAGGTATTGACCCAATTCGACTTAGTTTTAAAACACCGTCAACTAGGTGTGCTCCCGCTTTGGTATTGTTAACCCTGGGGAATACAAATGACCGGAGATCTCCGGGCTTTTTGAAGCGAGGTCTTCCGCCACGCTTACCACTGGCGTCTGGTTTTCGCCATTTCTCCCAGGCTTTGTTAAGCCGCTGTAGGTTAACCTGTTGCGTCTCTGCGTAAATTTGTTTGTACTCAGGGAACAACCGCTTAGTTTCCTTGAGAGCAGATTGCTGGGTGTAGTAGTTGACCGGGTGAGGAATTTCACCAATCGGCTCATAACTAACGCTACATCGATCAACCGGTGAACGAGTCCTGTTGAGCCAATCAAGCCTTTGCCCTAGAGCATAGTTCCAGTGACGGCGCAACAGTTCTAGCCATCTATCCATGATGGCTATCTGTTCGTGACTTGGTTTGATTCGGTAGCAGTATGTAAGTATCATGATTTTATTTTACCACTTATCGTCATCTCATGAAAGGCAACTATACCAAACAAAATAGGTCTGTCTATAGACTTACTGTGCATATTGTATTAGTCACTAAATACAGACGAAAAACCATTACGGACGAGGTATTGACCAGACTCAATCAAATCTGTGCTGATACTTGCGTGAAATGGGAGTGCAATTTGATTGAGTTCAACGGAGAAACAGACCATATTCACCTGCTAGTTGATTTAAACCCAAAGGTTGCACCTGTAAAACTGATCGCAAACATCAAAACCGTTACCAGTCGTCTGATACGTCAGGAGTTTCCAGAACACCTCGAGAAGTTTTACGGTGACAAACGGGCTTTCTGGACAGGTTCGTATTTTGTAGCTTCCTGTGGCGGAGTAACAATAGAACAATTGAAAAGTTATGTTCAAAACCAAAATACCCCGTCGGGCAATTCCCCTCCCGTTAAATCAAAGATTATAACGGGAGACCCCTTGCCCGTTTAGTTGGACAATATGCGATCGCATAAGCGCGGAAGCTGAGGCCGTAGGCCACGCTACGCGAACGCTTCATCGCGTAGCGTTGGCTTTGCCGAATCGCACCCTAATTCCCTAAAAAAGAAAAGCGATCGCGTAGCGGCTGAATGCTCGCGCATCGCTCCTTCATACTCAAACTTTATAGCAAGGGAAGTATAGTTTAGGACATAGTCTTTTAGTTGAAAGGGAGCAGGGACTGAGGCCGTAGGCCACGCGGGGCGCGTTCGGAGCAGGGAGCAGAAGATGTCTTAAGCTTTACTTCGACTGCTATACTAACTGCGATCGCGTAGCGGCTCAATGCTCGCGCATCGCACTCCTTCGTACGCTCAACAAAAAAGCGATCGCATTCCCTAAAAAAGAAAAGCGATCGCATTCCCTAAAAAAGAAAAGCAATGCGCGAGTATTGAGCCACTACGGCAACGAAAGCATATGCGCTACGCGCACGCGTGCGCGTTCAGCGGTCAGTCGTCAGCCATTCCCAAGGTCTGAGGGGGTGACAAAAAGGCCTGTAGGCGTTGCGTCAGTCTTTGAATTAATAGGAGTAGAGTGGGCATCCTGCCCGCCCAAAGATTGTAACGGGCAAGATGCCCATTCCACGGCAAGATGCCAGTTCCACCAAGATGCCCATGCCACGGCAAGATGCCTATTCCACAGGTGCGACCCGTGGCGAATTTAATTCTTAATAGGTCAAGGGCACCTAAGCAACATGCCTATTCTACAGATGCGACCCGCCGAACAGGCAAGATGCCTATTCTACCTCACTCTTAAAATCATTCCATTATTAAGCAATGTCGGCCTGTAAGCTTTACCGCATGGAAATTTGAGCAAATTGTGATCAAAAAAGATAAACCCGCTATGGCGTTGCATAAATGGGTGATGATTGTAATAGTTTTTTGGGGTGGGCATCTTGGTGAAATGGGCATCTTGGTGGAACAGCCATTTTGGTGAAACAGCCATATTGGTGGAACGGGCATCTTGGTGAAACAGCCATCTTGGTGGAACGGGCATCTTGGTGGAACGGGCATCTTGGTGAAATGGCCATCTTGGTGGAACGGGCATCTTGGTGGAACGGGCATCTTGGTGGAACGGGCATCTTGGTGGAACGGGCATCTTGCCCGTTTCATATTCATCCCGCCCCTCAGCAATGCCTCATTGTTGACTTCCAACTTCTCCTCAGAAGTAGCTGCAACAGGAACCGACTCAGAGTGCTGCAGCGATAATGCTACCTCCTGCACTTCCTCCACCGCAACCGATGATGTCACCGTCTCGCCCACAATCGGTTCAACTTCTGCATTCGACTGGGACATTTCCCCAATTGCTGACTCAGTTGCCTGATTAGTTGACGTAACCGATAATTCCGGATCAGTTTCATCTTCCCCAATAAAATATCCCCTCAACTCTTCTCGCAG
>NZ_JAAHHE010000377.1:0-5617 GCF_010692525.1 Moorena sp. SIO3B2 | reverse complement strand
TCAGCGAGAAAAGACAGATGAGAGTACTGCTAGTTGAAGATGAACCAGACTTGGGTGCTGCAATTAAGCGAGCGTTGAATATAGAGAAGTATGTGGTGGACTTGGTTGTTAACGGTACTGAAGCTTGGGGTTATTTAAACAATCACGAAACCCAATATACCTTAGCTATCTTCGACTGGTTGCTACCAGGGCTATCCGGACTAGAGTTACTGCGTCAGTTACGCTATAGTAATAATCCCTTGCCTATTTTGATGCTAACGGCAAAAGACCGCCTGGAAGATAGAGTGATGGGTTTGGATACCGGAGCCGATGATTATTTAGTCAAACCGTTCCTAATGGCAGAGTTGCTAGCAAGAGTTAGAGCCTTGCACCGGCGAACACCCCTACTCCAGCCCCAACAACTTCAGGTGGGTGACCTTATTCTAGATTATGGTAACCGAACGGTTTATCGTCTTGCTGCTAACGGTGAGAAACTCCACGTTCCACTCACGAATAAAGAATTCCAGCTCTTAGAGTATTTTATGAAGCATCCCAATCAGGTGATGACCACCAACCAAATTCGCAATCAACTTTGGGAAGTGAATGCAGAACCAATTAGTAACGTAGTGGCGGCTCAAATGCGCCTGCTACGTCGGAAACTCGAATCAATCAACTCCAGCATTCCCATTGAAACTGTGCATGGTTTGGGGTATCGTCTCAATCTGAAAAAATAATGAATCAAAATAAGCTATTTAACCAGACTCGTGGAAAATTAGCACTTTCCTATGCCATTGTCATGGGGTTTATTTTGAGCTTGTTGGGATTTGGTGTTTACAGAGGGATCGCTCATACCCATTTAGTCACTTCAGACCGGGAGTTAAAATCCGTTGCGGGGACACTCCATGATAGTCTGGAATGGAAACTCAAGGAACCGGGACGGGTAGAGCCAATAATTGGGGAACTTTTACCTAATCTGTGTATCGTTGGAGTTAACTGTTCTAAACCACTGGTTAGTCCCCAACGCCACATCCTCAGTGCTGTTAGCCAAGCTCACTACTACATCCGGCTATTTGATACCTCAGGACGTTTAATTGCCATTGCAGGAACTTACCCAGAGGGATTACCCCACGTGTTTAATCAAGCACCTTGGCAAACCCTGTCCGATGGTAAGGGCAACTCCTATCACCAAATTTCTCTATCGCTACATACTCAAGATCAGCGGGATTGGGGGTATTTGCAGGTGGGGCACTCTTTCCAATACCTCAAGGAGTACCTCAATACGGTAAAATTAATCTTGGTATTGGGGCTGCCAATGGCAATGATCTTAGTCGGCAGTGGCAGTTGGTGGTTAGCAGGGTTGGCGATGCAACCTATTTACCAATCCTACAGACAGATTCAACAGTTTACCGCTGATGCTGCCCACGAGCTACGGACACCGATAGCTGCGACACTGGCAACGGTTGAGTCGGCACTTTTGATGCCTAGCTTGGATCAACAAGAAGCACGAAACATTCTTGAAATTGTTGAACGTCAAAATCAGCGGCTGACTCAGTTAGTTGCGGATTTGTTGTTGTTGTCTCGCTTAGATAGACAACCAGCATCTGTACGTCACCAGACATGCTGTCTCAATGACCTGGTTAGCGATTTAGTTGAGGAATTGGCAGCCTTGGCAATCGCTTCCGAAATTACACTGACATCTTCGGTGCGAGTGCCAACTCCTCTGGAGGTTGTGGGTGATTCTGAGCAGCTTTATCGCCTAGTTTCTAATTTAATTATTAATGGTATCCAATACACCCCTGTGGGTGGTAAAGTAACTGTTATTTTAGACAAGAGCGACCAACAGGCGGTGATCCAGGTAGAAGATACGGGGATTGGTATTGCCCAAGAAGACCAAGGGCGAATTTTTGATCGGTTTTATCGAGTCAATAGCGATCGCTCTCGTCACACAGGAGGTTCTGGATTAGGGCTGGCAATTGCTAATGCGATCGCTATTGCCCACCACGGTAGCTTGCAAGTATACAGCGAACGAGGTGTTGGTAGTAGGTTTACTCTTCGATTGCCCAAGCCAGTTACTTCCTTCGATAAGGAACACTTTAGTGCTCCAGTTTTTTTCCAATCAAACTCCTAAGTGAAGCATGAAAGATAAAGGAAGAAAGGAAAATATTGAGGGATAAATAGATATATGTCAAAGCATACCAGTTATTTAACAACCAATAAATTAGACTATTTCATCCTTCATGATTAATACCTAATACCTAATACCTAATACTTCATCCTTCATACTTAATCCTTCATAAGCTTATTTTAAAATACTGCGCAGCATCCAAGCCGTTTTCTCGTGTATGCTCATCCGTTCGGTCAACAGGTCAGCTGTGGACTCATCGTTAGCACGTTCAGCGGCTGGGAAAACAGACCGTGCAGTTCGTACCACTGCCTCATTAGCTTCCACTAGCAAGCGCACCATTTCCTCAGCATCCGGAACATCGCTGGTTTCGGGGATGGAGGATAATTGCGCATACTGACTGTAGCTGCCAGGAGCAGGATAGCCTAGGGTACGAATCCGCTCTGCTACCGCATCTACTGCTAAAGCCAACTCATTGTACTGTTGCTCAAACATCAGGTGTAGGGAGTTGAACATTGGTCCAGTAACATTCCAGTGGAAGTAATGGGTCTTCAGGTATAGGGTATAAGTGTCCGCTAGCAGACGAGACAGTCCCTCAGCAATCTCTTTGCGGTCTTGTTCATCAATACCAATATTGACAGGTACAATCGTTGCCATAGTACTCTCCTAAAGGTTCCTACTCAAAACTAATAGTAGCGACGGTAAGCTTTAAACAGCTTAACTTTAAGCAATTCTGGTTTCCTTGGGAATACACCCAAGGGATGAAGCTATTTTTGTCCCAAAATTGCTAATTTTCAGGCTAAATGCCGTTTTAAGACCGACCGAGGAGCGCGACGCACGCGGCATTTAATGGTTTTTTTTCCTAAACGCTGGTGTGCTTCGTAACGGTGGCAACCGGAAAAACCATAGTATTGCCCATCTACTTCTAACACATCAATGGGTTCGAGCAAACCTTCTTTGGCAATTGATTCCATTAGCGCCGCCACCTTGTTTGGATCATTTTGTGGTGGTAGGGGACGGCGGATTTGCTCTAGGGGAATTTCTTTGATGTATATCATAGTGCTAGTAATTTGTCAATTTAGTTTTGATGGTAATGGGGTTGCGGGTTAGGGGTTAGGGGTTAGGGGTTGGGTTAAGGGTTTTAGTACCTAATGTAAGCGTGCCTAATGTAAGTGTCCCTAATGTAAGCGTGCCTAATCCCTAATACAAGGATGCCCGTAGGGACAAGGGTTGGGTAGAATAGGAAAAATTTACCAAGGGCTAATGAATCAAGCCAGTTTTAATCCTAATGAGATTACTGTGCCCAATGGCTGCTTCTTTGGCTTGCCCTATTCGGTTGAGGAGGCTTCAATCGTTTTCCTGCCTGTTCCTTGGGACGTGACCACATCTTACCGAGAGGGCGCAGCAAACGGTCCCCAAGGAATTTTAGATGCTTCGGTACAGTTAGATTGGTACGACTTTGATGTACCCCAAGCTTGGGAAACGAGGTGTGGAACTATACCGATTAACTCAGCTCTCCTTGACCAAAATCGTGCCATGAGGTTGATAGCTAAAGAGATTATTCAGTATTTAGAAGCTGGTGGCAATGTGGATGATGATGCGATCGCAAAACAGTTAGCAATCGTTAATCAAGCCTGTGCTGGTCTCAACAACTGGGTTTACACTCAGGCACTGGAACTGCTGGAGCAAGGCAAGCTGGTTGCCATCGTCGGTGGCGATCACAGTGTTCCTCTTGGGTTAATGCAAGCCCTAACACAGCAACACGATGAATACGGGATTTTACAAATTGATGCCCATGCCGATCTCCGGCAAGCCTATGAGGGGTTTACTTACTCCCATGCCTCGATCATGTACAATGCCCTGACCCTACCTCAGATTAATCGTTTAGTTCAGGTTGGCATCCGAGATGTTTGTGAAGAGGAAATGTCTTGGGCTCATAGCGATCGCCGGATTGTAATGTTTGATGACTGGCAGCTGAAAGCTAACACTTACGAAGGTATAACCTGGGCAGCCCAGTGCCAGGAAATTATTGCTAATTTACCGAATAAAGTTTATATTAGCTTTGACATTGACGGATTGAATCCAGCCTATTGTCCCAATACAGGTACTCCTGTGCCGGGAGGATTGGAATTTAATGAGGCAATGTATTTAGTGCGATCGCTAGTCCAAGCTGGAAAAACTATTATTGGTTTTGATCTGTGCGAAGTTGCTCCCGGAGACTCTGGGGATGAGTGGGATGGCAATGTTGGGGCTAGAATTTTGTACAAGCTTGCCTGTTTGACGAGGTATAGGACTAATTAATCAAAAAATCACCATCACTAAATTTTTATCTGACTCCTGTCGCCTGGGTAGTCAAATGTGCCTCTTTCAACTGCTCCAGTAAAGCTTCTCGTTGGTCATAGAGGCGTTTTAGAGGAAGAGGCGCTACCTTTGCTAGGCAGTAAGCTGTCAGTAGGGGCATAGCAATAGTCGAGTCGCAATAAACCACTACTGTTTCTGATAACTTCTGTGGATCAAGCTTGCACCAAGAGACCGCCTCCGATGGGGTTGCTCCTGACAAACCCCCTGTGTCTGGACGGGCATCAGTTACCTGAAGAAAGTAATCATGCCCCTTCTCATCAATACCCAAGACTTCTTGAAGATACGGTTCCGTCTGCAACATAAAATTTTTCGGCGAGCCACCTCCCAAGATCCAAATTCCACTGGCTCCCCCATGGTTTTTAGCTGCCAGTACAATTGCTGCCGTTTCATTCACATCCAAGGACACATCAATGACTGGTCCGGTTCCCTGCAACCCTAGCGCTGCTAAATTCATCCCAATCGAACTATCTCCAGGGCTGGAGGTATAGATGGGGACTCCTAACCGATAAGCTGCCGCCAGCAGGGATTGGTTTTTCAGTCCCAATGTCTGCTCCCGTGCAGCAATGTACTTACCGCAGAGGTAGTGAAACTCTGCCGTTCCCATTCGACCCTTAAACTCAGGCTGTTCAATGATCTGACGAAAGAACTTATCCGTTGATAGCAGCACGTCATAATCGAAGAAAATGTCATAGATCCGAACAACCCCTTCTTTCTGCAATACCACATCACTGATATCGTGCCGCCCTTGATGGAGTTCCAATCCGATGCCAAAGTGAGTGTCGTGGTAGAGATTGGCTCCCGTAGATACTATCCAATCGACAAACCCTGCCTCCATCAGTGGGATCACTGCGGCCATTCCTAAGCCTGCGGGGGTTAATGCTCCTGTCAAACTTAAACCCACCGTTACGTTGGGCTGCAACATCCGCTCTACCAATAATTGGCAGCCTTCTCGTAATCGACCAGAATTGTAGGCTAGAAACGTCTGGTCGATCAACTCTGTGATTGGGATTTGTGCCGTAATCGGACGGGGAGCGATTTTACGCCCTTGCAAAAAGCGATTTTCTTTGGTGGGCATGTTAGTCAAATCACTGGAGAAAACTTGCGCTTAACGACCGTTATAACTTAATGAGCAACATTCTGTAATCTCAAGATTGA
>NZ_JAAHHE010000376.1:0-5630 GCF_010692525.1 Moorena sp. SIO3B2 | reverse complement strand
CGGTCAACTCCAGCGCTAGCCAGCAGCTGACCATCCGGACTAAATTCCACCTGGTCAACCCAACCCTGATGCCCTTTCAATTCCTGGATTTGCCTAGTTTTGACGTCCCACAATCTCACGATTCCGTCAACTCTAGCGCTAGCCAGCAGCTGGCCGTCCTGGCTCAATGCCAGCTGGTAAACTCTACCCTGATGGCCTTTTAATGCTTGGACTTGTCCAGTGTTGACATCCCACAATCTCACGATTCCGTCAACTCCAGCACTAGCAAGGAGTTGACTATCCCAGCTAAATTCCACCTGGTAAACTCTACCCTGATGGCCTTTTAATGCTTGGACTTGCCCAGTGTTGACATTCCACAACCTGACAATTCCGTCAAATCCAGCGCTAGCCAGCAGCTGACCATCCCGGCTCAATGCCACCTGGTCAACCCAACCCTGATGCCCCTTCAATTCCTGGACTTGCCCAGTGTTGACATTCCACAACCTGACGATTCCGTCAAATCCAGCGCTAGCCAGCAGCTGACCATCCTGGCTCAATGTCACCTTCCTAACCTTACCCTGATGTCCTTTAAATTCTTGGACTTGCCCAGTTTTGACATCCCAAACCCTCATGATTCCGTCAAATCCAGCGCTAGCCAGCAGCTGACCATCCCAGCTCAATGCCACCTGCCTAACCTTACCCCGATGCCCCTTAAATTCTTTGACTTGCCCAGTGTTGACATTCCACAACCTGACAATTCCGTCAAATCCAGCGCTAGCCAGCAGCTGACCATCCTGGCTAAATTCCATCTGGGTAACCCTACCCTGATGCTCCTTAAATTCTTGTTGGACTTGCCCAGTTTTGAGATTCCACAACTTCACGATTCCGTCAACTCCAGCGCTAGCCAGATGCTGACCATCCTGGCTAAATTCCACCTGCCTAACCTTACCCTGATGCTTTCCAAGTCTAGGCTCCTGAATGTGGTCAAGAATCATTTGTAAAGCTAGTAGATGCTTCCCAAGTCTACGCTCCTCAATGTGGTCAAGAATCTGTTGTAAAGCCAGTAAAGGACTAGCAGCAGGATAGTCTTTCCAGGGAGTATTTTTCGTGACCATTGCTTTCAAGGCTTTCCCGGTCTCCATAGCTGCTAGTAAGGTATCAAACGGGCTATATTTAAATTGGTTAAGATGTTCAAATCCTGCTCGTTCTAGTTTTGCTCCTTCTTGCTTCCATTGCTCTAAAATCCGCTTTTCTTCCTCAAAATTTGCCAATATTTTCCGAATTGGATGTACTAAATAATCATGAACTAACTGATATAATTCTTCTGTTCCTAGTGGAATTTGAAACACTAAACCTGAGCTCACTAAAATATCCAAAATCAAGGTGAGTTGCTCTGGGGTTAACCTTAACCCGGTAGCTAATTCACTCTGCGTTCTTAAGGGTCTCAATTGCTTGTCATCAGTCAAGAGAAACAACAATTGCCAGGTAGTTTCTTGGTGTTCAGGTCCACAATCGGTAACCACAGCGTCCAGATAACGCTCTACTAGTTTTTCCTTATCGCCCCCTTTCTTATACCTCTCCAAGGTGACTATTTCCTCGGTTTCTAATTGCGCTCCCACCACCTGCAACTCAATCGGACGTACTTCTCCTGTTTCTGCTGCTAAATCTTTGACCAATTGCTCAATCAACTCTGGTTCTAAGGAAAACTTAGCCTGCTTCGTTAACCGTTCAATCACCGCTTTGGCCTGGGACTGAGTAAAATTACCTAAGTAATATAGGACATCCTTGCTGAGGATATCATTATTGACGACATCTAAACTAATTAGGCGGTTATTACACTCTAATAAATAATAGATATAATCTTCTCGTAAGGCTAGAATAACCTTTACCGCCTCAAGGTCTAGACAGTCTTTTACAAATTGATAAAAAACTCGCCGTTGCTGTGGCTGAGGATACTGAAAGAAAAATTCTTCAAACTGGTCGAAAATTAGCACAGTCAGTCGATTACTGTCACCATTGTGTCCCAGCTGGTGGAGAATTTTGCCCAGAATTTCATCCCCCTCTCCCCTCTGCTCTGTGCCAACTATCCTTTTAGCCAAGCTATACTCCCACCGGTTATAAACTGTCAGCAACACCGGCTCCACATCCCGAGCGGCAATAATCTCTTGCTGTAATCTAGGAATTAAACCAGATTCAAGTAGAAAACTTTTACCCACGCCGGAGGAGCCACAAATTAGCGTTAGTTTGTGGTCTGTGCGAGCAATACGCTCCACTAAGTCATTAATAGCTTGCTCTCGACCAGAGACAGCAATGCGATCAGCCACCTGAGTATCCCTGATTCCTTGGTTGAGAGATAATTGACCAACGCCCACAAATGCCCGAAACCGGAACTGATACTCGATTGATTGCTGGTATGCCTTAACTGAGAAAGCTCTTTGATACTCCCCTTGGTCAAAGTAGAGCTGTCGCAATTCTGCCAGAATTTTAATATATAGATCAGGATTAAACTTAGGTAGGGTTTGGTCTTTGGCAAGCTCAAGATGGGCAATCCCTTTCTGGGGTTCACCAAGATGCTTGTAGGCTCTGCCTAAGGATAAGCGATACCAACCTTGATGAAGTCCCCACGCCCAGTCCAACTGCTCCCGCGTCAGGTCACCAGGGAGGTGAACAGAATTCTTGGCATCGGTAAGGATTTCCAGTGCTTGAGTTGCCAACTCCTTGACTCGATGCCATTGGGAGCGAGAGATGGCGACTTCTGCCTCTAGAAAGCCGTAATCATGAGCAAGCCAGACTGGGTTGGGATATTCCTGATGGAGGGTTAAGGCTTTTTTAGCTAAGTGATCTAACTCATGCCATAGCCCTAGTCTTTGTAAAATTTCCCCCAAGGGATTGATAAACTTAGCCACTAAGTCTAGACGCTTAGCTTTCTCAAACCAATAATGCGATCGCACAAAATATTCCCTAGCCCGTAGGCAATGTTGCTTATGCTGATTCCGGTTTTGATCGGCATAGGTACGGTACAATTGCCCCATATGGAAAAGAACACATCCGTATCGGATTAGATATTCGCGGTCGGCAGAGCGGGAAGAGGGGTAAGCTCGCAGAAGACGTTCCCACAGGTCTATACTTCGTTGATAATGCTCTTGGGACTGCTTGAGATCATCGGGAATTCCTCGACCTAAAATAAATTCCACACTAGCTTCTAAGTCTAGCGCTAATTCTACCTGCCGATGTTGCAAGTCTTGCCAAGCTTGGCGTAAGTCAGCCAGCTGCTGGTTACTGAGATTATGTTTATGGTTAAGAACCTCAGCAGCTCCAGCGGCTAAGACTTGAGCAAACCCAAGATCAGTAACCTGTTGGATAAATTCGATTACGTCAGCGGTAGAGATTTGAAAGTCCAGGGGTGAACCGGTTCCCCAACTGGCCAAATCCCTGGCGGAGTGCAGGAATTGGGAATAGACTCGATCATCTACCCAAAATAAAACCGGGACATGGAACTGTTTCCGAAACTCTTCCCGGACTCGATTGGCTAATCTGAGCAGTTGCTCAAGGTTTCTGACCACCTCAAAGCCATAAACCATAATCCCTTGGGGCGGTTGTTGTGCCAGTTGGGATTGAATGTGGCTGTATATAGTCCTGTAGAGCTGAGTGACCTCCGGAGTTAGCCCAATCGGGAGAATCTCTACGGAACAAACCTCGGCCAGCTGTTGAATCAACTGGTCTCGCCACTGGGTATAATTACAATGGGCAAAGATTAAGGAAAATTCCTTTTCACCGGCTCCCATTTCCATTGCCCAAGCCAGCTGCTTCAATAGCTGTTGATGATCATCCTGTGGCTGACGATTAGTCATTGAGTTATGGCAATGGGTGTAATGGTGTTTCCAAATTCAACGAAGCAATAATTGCTAATATCAATCTCAAAGCGCATTCTTGCTAACCCAATTCCCAATTCCCGATTCCCGATTCCCGATTCCCGATTCCCGATTCCCGATTCCCGATTCCCGATTCCCGATTCCCGCCGCTATAACTTTCCTGTTTCTACTAGAATCGGATTCACTGTAAACCAAGACCCTTGAGCGTCATAGTATTCATACACAAATAGACTACGCACCAGCACCCGATAATGGTCGTCACCACTTACTTCTTGGCTCTGATGCACCTGACGCAATAATTCCCACTCCTTTTCATCAATCGCTAATCTGATTTTATTACAGCGACTACGAATAACCTGGTCTAACCCTGCTCGGGATAGCGGTAACTTGCCTTCCACCATAATCCAATCCCGAATCATTGCCAGTAACTCCCGCACATGACCACCACTGATAGAACAGAGTCTGTCCAGGGTTTCCGGTGCATCAAACACTTCCGGAATCTTCTGCAACCGTTGCGCTGATGCTAGCTTAGGAAAAGCTCTAGCCATTACCATGGCTCTGAGCCTTGCCATTCCTTCCTCACATTCCTTACCATTCCGTTGCGTCACTGGCACCATTGGCAACACCTTCGGCTCAACCCCGAAACGATTGGTAAGCCGGACGATATCATTACAAAATCGTAGCCCTAGGGGCATCGTATATATAACATGACAGTTGAGTTGGCGCAACTGTTCTCCCCGGTCTACAAATAAATATTCCGGTTGTGGTCTGCCCCAAGGCTTGGGCACAATTTCCACCCGGTCAAGGTTATCCACGATTACCACTAGTCCCCGTTTTCCCTGGTGTTGGAGTTGAGCGATCGCAGGTTCAATCAACTCGGTATTAATCACATCAATAATGGTTTTGGTACGAGGTTCGATATAATCCCGCAACCGATTACGCAAGGTTGGGCTATTTTTGGCTCTCGTGGTAATCTTGCCAATCCCTACCGATAAGGAATACTCTCCCTGTTTTTCCTTGACCCCAATCCCACCAACCTTGGGAATCTTAACCTCAACCCCAGTTACATCCGAATCTAACAAGTTGGTAATGTCCTGTAGGAAAGCTTTAAAGCCTTTTAGTTGTAAGTTAACCTGGCTAGCTTCCAAACTTTCACTGACCTGGCGAGCAATAACTAATAAAATATCCCCCACATCCACATCGTTCATTTCCAAGTCCTGATCCGACTCGAAGTAAACCACATGAAAGTCTTCTGCTAGCAACTCAGCCTTGAGTCGAGATAATTCCGTAGACTTCCCACAACCAATATGTCCGGTAAATAATTGACAAGTGGGCTGGTCTTCCGAGAATAGAGTAATTTGCGCTTTCAGTTGCTCAATCAGTGCTCCTCCTCGGACAGAAGAAAAATCGATATAGAGCTTCTCGTCTTCTGGCTGGGTTAGATCAAGGGTTTTGCTGGGGTTAGTGGCTTTGTAAAACTCGGTGAAATTTAGAGTCATCAGGTGTGGGGTGTGGGGTGTGGGGTGTCAGCTCATCAAGGGTTCAAGACTGTATATGTATCATTAGTAATGCTGCGAGTTCTAATTCGTTTTTGGGTACACTAATAGGTTATTTTTGTCTATAGTAATCCATTGCACTAAGGGTAGGCTAATTTAGGCAAGTGCGATCGCATCAGCCTGTGAGCCTGGTGATTGAGCCTGTGAGCCTGATCAGCCAAAGTGATCCCACTAGCTTAATGACTTGGAGGATAAAATGTAAGCATTCAGCTATCAGCTATCA
>NZ_JAAHHE010000375.1:0-5632 GCF_010692525.1 Moorena sp. SIO3B2 | reverse complement strand
ATTCCCAATTCTAAATTCTACATTCTAAATTCTACATTATGATAAAAGTTGACACTTTCGAGGGTAAAGGTATCCCCTTTTTCATAGGGATAAAGTACCCAAAACCCTTGCTGATTACGCCTAAAGCACTCTACTCCTATTGTCTCTGACTGGATTAGAACATACTCTTGCAAGGTTTTTAGCTTACGGTATTTGGCAAACTTATTCCCCCGGTCGTATGCCTCTGTAGAGGGTGAGAGCACTTCTACAATTAGACAGGGATACTCAATAAACTGGTTAGACTCTTGATCTCTGGAATCACAAGTTACTACTACATCTGGGTAGTGGTAGGAACGAACTGAAGATATTTTTACCTTCACATCTGCGATATAGACCTCACAGCTACTGTCTTGTAGGTGAGTATTTAGATCACTGGCCAGATTTAAAGCAATCCGGTTGTGGGGTTTCGAGCCTCCAGTCATGGCGAAGACTTCCCCATCACTATACTCGTAACGAATCTCTTGAGTCGGTTCCCACTCCAGGTATTCTTGGGGAGTCATCCGGTAAGGCTGTGGACTGGCAATCATGGTTTTTTGCAATCAATAGACTTCGCGGCAGTTGTCGGGAACAGCGGATCTGGGAACAGGGAACAGTGGACAAGAATTGACGTTACAATTTTCGGACGGACTGTCCCAACACTGGTACTCAAGGTTTAACATGAGGGCAAGCCCGCCCCTAACCCACCCTACGCACTAAATTAATTCTAAATTCTAAATTCTAAATTCTAAATTCTAAATTCTAAATTCTAAATTCTAAATTCTACTTGGTGGTGCGTTACGGGGCGGCCTATTCTAATACTGGCTACGAAGTGGAAAATTAGGGCAAGCCCGCCCCTAACACACCCTACGCACTAAATTAATTCTAAATTCTAAATTCTAAATTCTTCATTCTAAATTCTTCATTCTAAATTCTTCATTCTTCATTTCAGATGTTTTTGCCAGGCCAATCGTGCTGCTCCCACCATCCCCGCTCGATTACCTAATTCTGCTTTAAGTAACTCTAAACCAGTACGGGAGGAAGGCAAAACTCGTTGCTCTATTTCTGCTAGAGTTGTTGGCAAGAAAAATTCGGCACTAGCACTGATGCCACCACCAATGATAATGGCTTCTGGTGTCAGTGGATAAATAAAACTAGTTAGCCCAATCCCTAATAAGCGTCCGTAATCTGCCCAAAATTCTAAAGCTTCCTGGTTTCCTTGCTGGGCTAATTTACCAAGTTCTGCTGGTTCTTTGCCACTGTTGCCTCGGATTGCCCTAATGGAAAGGTATTGCTCTAGAGAACCCCGATTACCAGTATTAGACTCGGGACCATCGGGATATAGATTAATTAACCCCAACTCCCCAGCAGACCCGAGATGACCTGTGAAGAGTTGACCATCGAAAATTATTGCCCCTCCTACTCCTGTGCCTAGGGTGAGTAGAATCAAATTCCTAAACCGACGACCAGCCCCTAACCAAGCTTCTCCTAAACCAGCACAGTTAGCATCATTAGCAACAACTGTGGGATAACCGACTTTGGCTTCTAACTCATCGGCTAGGGGAACATCGTGCCAATCCGTTAGGTTAATCGCAACCTTAGCAATTCTACCAGCAACATCGGCAGGGCCAGGACATCCAAGCCCGATACCAATCACGTCTTCCCTGGTATCGAGACGAGAGATTGCTGCTACTATTGCTTCGATCACCGCTGTCGGTGTTGCAGGTTGGGGTGTATCTACTGTTAGAGACTCCAGTTCGGTTCCATCTTCACGGAAGCGTCCCAACTTAATCGCAGTGCCACCTAAATCAATGCCTATGGCTTGGGTCATTAGTTTTGAGTCATTTGTCCTGAGTCATTTTAAGGCAAAAGGCAAAAGGCAAAAGGCAAAATGCAAGAGGGTTTTATAAAATTTCAATGTTTCTGACGAAATCGGGGATTAATCAACTCACTTAATCCTTCTCCTACTAAGGACAATCCTACCACCATCAGTGTCATGGCTAAACCAGGGAAAAGCGCTGTCCACCAAATGCCAGTTGGTAAGGCATCGAGGGCTTGACGTAAGTCATGACCCCACTCTGGGGTTTGTTCTGGCAATCCTAATCCTAAAAATCCCAGTCCTCCCAAGATTAAAATGGCATCAGCGGCGTTGAGGGTAAATAGAACTGGTACACTTTGAATCACATTGAGAAATAGGTAGCGCGATAATATCCTACCAGGGGAAGCTCCCAGGGCTTGAGCGGCTTCGATGAACAATTCAGTTTTGACGCTAGTGGTGTGATTCCGGACTACCCGATAGTATTGGGGGACATAGGAAATACTTAATGCGATCGCAGCATTGAAGACTCCTCTACCGACTACAAAGGCCAAAGTCACTGATAGCAGTAGTCCTGGCAAGGTATAGATCGTATCCATTAAAAACAGTAATACCCGATCGAGTTTGCCACCGAGATAACCACTTATTAACCCCAAAGGGACACCAATTATCAGGCTGAGGGTGGTGGCGAGAATGACTACTTTTAGAGCAGCTTGAGAGCCAAACCAAGTGCGAGAGAAGACATCATAACCCTGGCGAGAGGTACCAAACCAGTGATTCCAGCTCGGTGGTTCATGAATGGGATTACTGAGGGACTGGGTAGGGTCTTGTAGCCATCCCCAGGCTTGAAAAGTGGGAGCGAAAAGGGCTACTACGATAAAGCACCCAGTAATCACTAGTCCCGCTACCATTAGTTTGATGGATAGACTAGGCCCTCTAGTAAAAGACAAAAAGCTGGGGAATGATTGTTTGGTTGAGGTCATCCTTCATCCTTGATAGTCATAGCATTTATGTAAGCTATCAGCTATCAGCTATCAGCTATCAGCTATCAGCTATCAGCTATCAGCTAATGCACTACGCGCACGCTACACCGAACAGCTATCAGCTTTGGGCCTGTAGTCACGCTACAGCGAACAGTTTATGCCCATAACGCATGCTATACCGAACAGCTTTTGAATAAAATAAGCTGACGGCTGACAGCTGAAAGCTTACGCATTTATCATACTGATCAGGTAAACAATCTTGTATACCTTTTGCCTATTGCCTATTGCCTTTTGCCTATTGCCTTTTGCCTATTGCCTTTTGCCTTTTGCCTTTTGCCTATCCCTTAAACAGTAGTTGGTAAATACCGTTCAATGGCTTGACGATACTGACTCTTTTGCTTAATTCCTTTAAATTCCTCTAGGAACTCTTTGTCTTTAAATAACTGTACCGTAGGTGTTCCAACCACTTGAGCATTTTCAGCTATTTCTCTGTCTTGGTCAATATCGATCTCGACAAAGTGAATTTTGCCATTATACTCATCTACTACTTTATCCAGCATGGGCTTGAGAACCTTACAAGGACCACAACTAGGGGAAATATACTTGACCATGATTATGCGATCGCTTTCATGGAACAGTTTACGCAAGGCATAGCCCCCCAGATGGCGTGTTTCCTTGATATCAAAGGTTTCCGCCGTCTCAGCTATTGGTTTTTCTTCCGTTTCTTCAGGTTTTTCAGCCGTTGGCTGTTCTGATGCCGGTTGTTGATGATACTCATGAGTTAGGTTATTGGCAGATAGCCAGCGTTCTGCTAACATAGCCCCCATACAACCTGTCCCAGCCGCAGTGATGGCTTGACGGAACTCATGGTCTTGGACATCACCAACCGCATAGACTCCCTCTACACTGGTTTCCACCGAGCCGGATTTAGTGACAATGTAACCCACCTGATCTAACTCCAGTTGTCCTCTAAACAAGGACGTGTTAGGAGTGTGACCAATAGCGTAAAACATTCCCCGAACTGAAATATCCTTTTGTTCACCAGTTTGAGTATCCTGGACTCTTACCCCAGTCATCGAACCATTTTCTCCAAACACATCCACTGGCTGAGTATTCCAGTGAATAGTAATTTTGGGATTATTCAACACCCGGTCTTGCATGGTTTTACTAGCTCGCATCTCATCCCGACGTACTAGCATATGAACATGGGAGCCATACTTGGTCAAATATACAGCTTCCTCTGCCGCTGAGTCACCCGCCCCGACTACCGCCACTTCCTGACCACTGAAAAGGGGAGATGCACCATCACAGATGGCACAAGCTGAGATACCATTACTCCAGTACTGAGCTTCGCTGGGTAAATGCAACCGTTTCGCTGTTGCTCCGGTAGCAATCACAATACTATGGGTTTTTACTTCCCGTTCCTCAGAGCGCACAATGAAGGGACGCTGACTTAAATCTACAAAGATCACATCTTCGGTATAGCATTCCGTTCCCCAGCGTTCTGCTTGAGCCTTCATCCGTTCCATTAATTGAGGTCCGGTGATTCCCTCTGGGAAGCCAGGGAAGTTTTCTACTTCTGTGGTAGTCATCAGCTGTCCACCAGGGATTCCCCCAGCTTGGAAGCCTTCAAACATTAAGGGTTTCAGGTTAGCTCGTGCGCCATAAATCGCTGCTGTGTAACCGGCAGGACCAGAACCGATGATGACAAGATTTTCTACAGGGGAGTTGGACATTAAAGCAAACTCATAACGACTACGCTTTTATTATAAATTATTATACCATATACAACTTAGCTAATGCTGTCATACATTTAAATTGTGAATAGGGGCGCTTTGGAGGTAAGAATTCAGCTGACGGCTGACGGCTGACGGCTGACGGCTGGCTGCTGAAAAGCGTACAATCTGACTTGCTCAAAACAGAGGTAAATTAAAACTCATCCCTGTACCGAAAACTGTCCCATCAAAATTAATTCTGGAGTTGGACGACGAACCAAAGCTTTGTCCACCATACAAATAAATTTGACTATTGCTAGAAATCTTATAACTGACACGACCAATTAACTGATGATAGTCATCATACCGTTCCCTTTCGGTATAATCAGATAAGGCAATTTGGTAATTAATAGCTGCTTTAAATCGGGGGTAGGGGTAATAGGCTAAAGATGCTCTGAAAACATTACTAATCTTAGATCGTGTGTCTGGATCAGCAAAACGTAGGTTTAACTTATAGGACGTATCTAAGGCTAAGTGCTTTGCTAACCAATCCCGTCGGCTGAGTCTAAGATACAGAGAATTATAATGAGCGAAGCGATCGCCTCCCTCTTGCTTGAATAACTGTTGATTGCTCCATCCTAACTCCCCATAGGTTCTTTTCAATAGCTGCTGACGAACTCCCAGCTTAACTTTCAGTTGATTATAATCAAGTTGGGATCTATCTCCATAACGCACTACATTACCACTTACTGACGTTATGAGCTTAGTGTCAGGTCCGAGGGATGGTACAGCTAATAGGGTTAGTCCTGGTCTCAACAGACCATCATCAACTGGATCGACTCCAGCGAAAATATTATCGCTTCTGAAATAACTGACTCTACCCTGTAAATATACTGTAGGTTTACGGGGAGTCGGTGGTTTTTCTTGGAGCCGCAAACGCAGCACCCCCAGTTCCGGGTCTCGATCATTAGCTTTGGAATCTGAGTTTGAACGATTATCTCCAGAAGCAGGTTTACCTTGAGATATCTGTGACCTGTCAACTACCTCAGTTGAGCTAGAACCCGATGAGTGCTCACTAACAACAAAGGAAGATAATAGTTCTC
>NZ_JAAHHE010000374.1:0-5639 GCF_010692525.1 Moorena sp. SIO3B2 | reverse complement strand
CTTTGTACAAAGATGGCCTTCCTTTGATGAAACGACTAATTCAAGCTCGTTGCTCTATTACTGCTCCTCCTACTCTTCCGATACCTCTCTAAACCTGACCAAACGTCTTTCCAAAAGAGCCACACCCAAATCATTTGTAAACTATGCAAAATCATAAATCGTTGCTGGCTAAGGGTTATAGCTATATCTTTGGCCAGTAAATTTCACGAAATATATATAATTGTAATAGTACTTTTGGCTAATCAACTAGTTTAAAATTATCAATCGTTGCTCGCTAAAAATTAATTAAATAATATACTACAAAAAAAATAAATAACTAAATCGTATTTATTTTTAGGAGTGGGCTTCGATGGTCCTGTTGATCTCAGTCTCTCCCCGCTACACTTTGTTCAAGTTTGAATTTAAACGGCAGGAAAGTGAGTAAAGGGGAGATTTTGTGTCTATTTTGTATAGGGGTTAATGGGGTTAGGTAAATTTTTTAGGGAACAGGGAACAGGGAACAGGGAACAGGGAACAGGGAACAGATAAGAGGGGAAAAATCCTGTGTACCTGATTATAATACAAACCGCTATAGTAAAGCTAAAAAATATGGTTCTTCAGTACCTAGTATGCTAAACTAATAATTTAAGTCGTTAATACACTAAAAAAAATGCATCAAATTATAGCCCAAAATGTAGCTTTATTTAAATTATAAAGATGAGCTATTATTAACTAGAACTATCAGGGAAGTAACTTGAATATATATTTGTTATTATGAAATCACAAAAGGAAGGAAATTAAAGTGCTGACAGAACTTCTGGATATAAAAGGGGTAAAAGTTGGTTCGCGTCACCAGCACAAAGGGATTGGAATAATTTTACAGATTGAGTCAATCAGTAATGAAAGCATCTGTACTCAGTGTGGGACAAAAAGTTATAAATTACATCAAAATCATCGATATATAATTAAAGATTTGCCTTGGGGAGAGTCCCCAGTATTTTTGGAAATAAATAGACGACAGTTTAAATGTCAAAAATGTAAAAAACCGTTCAGTGAAAAGTTAGATTTCGTCAGGAAAAGAAGAAAATATACTAAAAGGTTGGCTGAGACAACCCTAAAAGAAGTTTTAAGAAGTGATATAAGAAGTGTAGCCCAAAAAGGATTAGTGACAACAGAAGAAATAGAAAGAATGTTAAAAGATGCCAGGTCAGACTTGCCCAAATCTCCACCTAAAAATTTGAAAAAGCTAGGAATTGATGAAATAGCTCTGGTTAAAGGTAAAGGCAATTATTGTGCAGTATTAATAGATTTAGAGAAGTCAGTATTAATTCAAATATTAGAAGGAAGAACACAATTAGAAATCAAAAATTTTTTGATTAAATGGGGTAGAGAGGTCTTAGATAAGATAGAAGAGGTTAGTATTGATTTATGGCAAGGATACAAAAGCTTAGTTTTAGAATTAATGCCCAATGCTCAAGTTGTAGCCGACAGATTTCATGTAATGGTACAAATAAATCAAGAACTAGACTCACAAATAAAACTCGAAAAAACTCAATTAACAACTTTACTAAAAAACGCTAAAACCAAGTCAGATAAATAAAATCATAAACAGAGTTTAGAGAAACTTAAAAAAAGTAAATATGCCCTTTTTAAAAATGAAAAATATTTGACGAAAAAACAAAGTCAGAAACTAGCTCAAGTGAAATAAGTTTCTCCAAGCCTTAAAACTATGCACGAATTTAAAGAAAAAATTCGCCAAATTTTTGATGAAACAAATGATTGGTTAGATGGGCTATTCAAATTAGGTACATGGTTATCAGAAGCGCAAAATTATTTTCCGAAAAGCCGGAATACTATTATTCGTTGGTTAGATGAAATTATCGCATACTTTGATAACAGAACAACTAGTGGGGTGGTTGAGGGTATTAATAACAAATTAAAAGTTATTAAACGTTCAGCTTATGGATTCAGAAACTTTAAAAACTTTCAATCCAGATGTTTACTTAATTGGAATTTTAACTAATAGTTTAGCATACTAGGTACTGAAGAACCGAATATTATAAGCGGACTTAATGGAATCAGCATGAACAGCAATCTTACCTTTCTTGGTCTCGGCGTTATGGGTGGATATATGGCAGCCAATCTTGCCCGTAGTGATTATTCCACCAGTAATTACCCCACTATGGCTTGGAATCGCACCCCCGGTCGTCCAGGAGTCAAGATTGCTGCTGATGCTGGAGCCAAGGTAGTCTCATCGATCCGGGAAGCCGTCGAGTCAGCTGACATCATTTTTTCTTGCTTGGGGGATGTCCCAGATGTGGAAGCGGTTATGCTGGGAGCTGAGGGAGTGGCTGAGTATGCCAAACCCGATACCCTAATTGTGGATTTCACCACCATTGGAGCAAATGCAGCCCAGGGAATCAGTGGGGAACTAAAGAAGCACAACCTACGTTTTCTGGATGCACCAGTTTCCGGTGGGGATATCGGAGCCAAAAATGGGACCCTAACCATTATGCTTGGAGGCGACCAGAAGGACTTCGAGGAGTGTAAACCCCTACTGGAAATTCTTGGCAAAACCATTCGCCTGTGCGGTCCGGTGGGCAGCGGTCAAGCCGTTAAACTGTGCAACCAGGTGCTTTGTTCTGTCCATATGGTAGCCCTATGCGAGGCAATGAAGTTGGCAGAACATCAAGGAATTGACCCTAATTTAGTTATTGAGGTTTGTAGCACAGGTGCTGCTGGGTCATGGGCGTTATCCAACTTAGGGCAACAAGTGGCTGAGTCTGACTTTGAGCCTGGTTTCATGATTAAGCACATGGTCAAAGACCTCAGGCTTGTACTCGAAAGCCTCCAGTCTTCTAGTCTGGATTTGGCTGGAGTTGAATTAGCTGACCGTCTTTTCAAAGTTGTTCAACAACTTGACAGTGGTAAAGGAGGTGAACAGGGAACTCAAGCAATGATTCGTGCTTACGGCGAACTCAGAAGCTGAAGGATGATGGCTTTAACAAAACTCGCTATCCATCCCCAGCTTCTTTAAAGCTGGGGATGGATAGCGAGACCGATTCGTGATATAATAAAATTGGTCGATGACCCGCCTGACTGACTAAAAGGCTACCTATTGATAGAAGGTATACAAAGTACTAGCAGAGCTCAGGGAAGAGACTTGCCCCGGCTGGTTAGCCATAGATGCTGTAATTCCAAGGTAAGTCTGTCGTCAAACTATACGTCTGCGGAAGGCGGATGTCTGCCTGTGGACGCTGAGTAAGACCAATTCTAGCAGGCGCGCGCCTCCAAGGCCGGGTTCCCCGGCCTTGGGTCGCGCCTCTGGTTGAGGCGTCGGGGACGCGCGCGGGAAGCCCGAAAGACGAATAAAACCGTCCCTGAGTTGACCTGAGAATTGGAAGCCCCAACCTCAGCGAAGCAGGTTGGGGTACTTCACGCTAGTAGCGGTGATACCAAGTATTTCTTGAGATTTTTCCAAAACTTGATCAGGGTCAAAGGGTTTAGTGAGGTACATATCTGTGCCGACCTCTTTGCCCTTTTGTTTATCAAACTCCTGTCCCTTAGCCGTTAGCATGATCACATAAATATCTTTGATACACAGAACATTTTTGATCTGATTACAGACATCAAAACCACTCATTTTCGGCATCATTAAATCTAGAAATACCAGATTAGGTTGCTCTGACTTAACTTGCTCTAGAGCATCTTCACCATCCTCAGCGGTGAGTAATTCTACCCCTTCATCTTCCAGGTCTTCCAGGGTTTGCTCGATCAGCAGTCTCATATAAGGTTCATCATCAACGATCAAGATTTTTTTAGTCATAGAGTAGTCTGCTGGGTAAAGCATTACCTGTTTCTACACCAATTAATTTACTTGATCAAGTGAGGTATTCCGGATGCTTTGCTAGTAAATCGGTAGGGTGTTTTAGGCATTGATTAATTAATCAGGGATAAGTATTCAAGCCGACACGATCTGAAAGTCGCTGTAGCTAAAGTACGACAAAAAAGTCCCCACACCAAATGGCAATGGGGGCAATACTGCAGTTGCTATCGTTGCCTGAAACTAATAATGCCCTGTATCAAAACCTGATCAAGCCAACAGTCTTTTCACTGTTTAACTGATCGGGGAGTTTGAGGGGTCTATCCATCCCCATCCCTATGCAGGGGTGGGGATGGATAGACCCCTGGCCGTAGGCCACGCTACGCGAACAAATATTTAGCGATGACTTGACGACTTATCGCCAAATATATATCCCTCTTTTGTCACTCTCCGAGAAGTAAAATAAGAGAATAAACAGATTGGGTAGCTCAAAGGTAGATAGGGCAATGGATGTAGAGTTACAGATTCTCAAACATAGTGCCAGAGATGCACAACCAACAGTTTCGGTTATTGATCAATATTGTGAGGCTTATAAAGACCTGTTTCCAGAAGTAAGAAGTTATGAATGTTTCAAATATTTACATTTAGGAATAATCTCACCGATAAAGAGAAAGTCGCTATAGGTGCGCTTGACCTAGGCGAATTAAATTCGCCACGGGTCGCACCTCCAGAAATAGCTAAGTTAGTAGGCATAAAATCTGCTCAGTCACTCCATCATTTTCTAGCCAATTCTCCTTGGTCAGCGACTGAATTAACATCCCGAAGATTAAGTCGGACGCTCAAAGCATTAAACTCCCAAATAATCACGGTAATAATTGATGAGACAGGGGATAGAAAAAAAGGAAATAAAACTGACTATGTAGCCAGACAATATTTAGGCAGTGTAGGAAAAGTAGATAATGGAATCGTGTCAGTAAATGCTTATGGAGTCTATAAAAATATTACTTTTCCTTTACTAGTTAAAGTCTTTAAACCACAAGGAAAACTGAAAGAAGGAGATACATACAAAACGAAGATTGAACTAGCCTCGGAAATAATTACTGAATTAGTCAATTATGGATTTCGGATTGACTTAGTATTAGCTGATAGCTTGTATGGTGAAAGTAGTTCATTTATCAGTACATTAGACAAATACAAATTACCTTGGATATTAGCAATTAAAAGCAATCATGGGGTCTGGATGCCAGTTGCTCAGAGAGTAAGAGCTAATAAGTGGTGTAAGTTTGAGCGAATATTTAGCAATCAAAAATCAGAAACTAGATATATCCGAGAAATTATTTTTGGCAAGAGAAGTTACAGAACTTATTGGGAAATGACTACAGATCCTGAAACCATGCCAGAGAACTCTACATCTTTTGTCATGACTAATATTCAGGATAAAAGGAGTAAAATTAAGAAGATTCTAGGCAATCTTTACGGGAGGCGAACATGGGTTGAATATGGTTTTCGGCAGTGTAAACAAGAACTGGGTTGGACAGATTATCGTTTTACGGATTTTCAGGAGATTAATAAATGGTGGGAACTAATTATGAGTGCTTATCTAATGATTAGTTTAAATACCCAGGAAATGTCTACTTTAAATTCATCTGAACTAGCTGATTCTGAAATGCCGAATCCGACTGTTGATTTCTCAACACATCCACAAGCGATGCAGCGCGGTCTTGGGGAGGCAGCGCGGTCTTGGGGAGGCAGCGCGGTCTTGGGGAGGCAGCGCGGTCTTGGGGAGGCAGCGCGGTCTTGGGGAGGCAGCGCGGTCTTGGGGAGGCAGCGCGGTCTT
>NZ_JAAHHE010000373.1:0-5667 GCF_010692525.1 Moorena sp. SIO3B2 | reverse complement strand
GCCAAGGTCGTTTGGCGATTTACTACCGAAGATGCACGAGTCAAACTTAAACACCTATATCCTGTATTTGAACTTGATGAAGACCTAGAATCTAATGCACCAAATTAGCTGTGCCACGCCACTACGCCTTCCATCATGCCAAAAATATCACGATCATCAATCCTGGCTGGATGCATATTATTCAAAGGGCCGGTGGTGCGTTACGGGACGGGCTATCCCAACCCTGGCGACCGTGACAATCAGGGCGAGCCCGTCCCTAACACACCCTACGCCTATTGCCTATTACCTACTCCCTGTTCCCTAAAACCTAAAACCTAAAACCTAAAACCTAAAATTAATAATCACCCCCAGACCCATAGCGCCATGCTTCTAGCCAACGGTGGTAATAATATTTTGGTTTCGGTGGCAAGGTATTCAACATGCCACTGAGTAATTTACCTACTGGATACAAACTACTGTAAACAGCTAAATTACTATAATGAACCATCCAATCCAATAGCATGGTTAATCCTACTTGAGGAATCACTGGCACAACTAATCCTGGTTTAGTTAATGATGTCACAAATAGGGTTTTAGATAATCCTGAAAACTTCACTACATCTTGGAGGAAGGGCTTAAGCACATCATCTCCTAGGTTTGCCATGGCTTGGAATACGCCAGTGAGTAATTGATTAATTTGATTTGGTGCTAATTGTTGCTTGATGCCAACACTCATCGTCCGTTGAAACATCCAGGTTACGCCAATATTAGGCTGATAGGGTTGTAGTTGGGCTAAGGCATTCCGGTCTAGCAAATCATACTCCAAGGCTTCATGAATTCCGTTACTTAGACGCTTTAAATGTCTGACCATGGAACCAAATCCACCAAAACTGACTGGTGATTGCCCACCACTGCTATCCCCTATAGGTAAAATCCGATTCCAAGGCATTCTTAGGGGACTTTTTTGATAGGAAGGAAAAAAGCCAAACAGTACTCGTTTAAAATCAAGTTGGGATAACTCTACTCCCTGGTATTCTGGTAAGAGACGGAAGTATTCGTCACATAAAAATTCTAAAGTAGGACGTTCGGGATTAGCATCTAAGTAAGTAAATAAATAGGTTGTTCTACCATCCCGGGCTGGAAATGCTTCCCAGAAATATTGACATTGATTTTGGATAGGAGTGAAGGATACTATCAAATCCCCCATGTCATTTTTAGGATAGCCTTGAGCACAGCTACCAACCACTAAACAAACCCCTTCTGGTTTCTGACCTTGCCTGACTTGCTTAACAATTGGGGAAAAATGTCCCATGGCATCGATCAGTAAGCGAGCTTTAACTTCAGTTACAGGTTGAAGGTTTGTTTGGGTTGAAGGTTGAAGGTTTGTTTGGGTTGAAGGTTGAAGGTTTGTTTGAGTTGAAGGTTGAAGGTTTGTTTGAGTTGAAGGTTGAAGGTTTGTTTGAGTTGAAGGTTGAAGGTTAGTGTTGGTTGAAGGTTGAAGGTTTGTATCGGTTGAAGGTTCGAGGTTTGTATCGGTTGAAGGTTCGAGGTTTGTATCGGTTGAAGGTTCGAGGTTTGTATCGGTTGAAGGTTCGAGGTTTGTATCGGTTGAAGGTTCGACGTTGGCAGATTCTAAGTTAGAACTTTCAACCTCCAACGGGTCAACCTTCAACCTTTCAACCTTCAACCTTTCAACCTCCAACGGGTCAACCTTCAACCTTTCAACCTCCAACGGGTCAACCTTCAACCTTTCAACCTCCAACGGGTCAACCTTCAACGGGTCAACCTTCAACCTTTCAACCTCCAAAGGGTTAACTTTCAAGCCGATTGAGACGCCATCGGGATGAATGGTTGCTTGTGTAAATGATGTCTTTTCAAAGAGCTTACCACCAGCAGCTAAAAATTTGGCTTTGAGGGTATCGAGCAGAAAGACTGGGTCAACACCAATGTTGAGTACGTCGTTTACCAAGAAATCAGGACCTTGGAAAAAACTGATCCGAGCTGGGTTATACTCGGATGCGATCGCATTCTCTAATTCCGCCGTTGAGAGTAAGTCAAGTTCCAGGAATACCTCCAGTTCTTGGCGAGAGATATTCCACTCTTGGTCTCTACCGCGCAAAACCCCCCGTTCAACTACCGCAACTCGCCAGCCTCGCTGTTGTAGAGCAGCACCAATCAGAATTCCCAAGGTACCGCCACAGATTACTACATCCAAGTCTAGGGTGCCTAATCCCTCTTCGGTTTCTGTAATCACCTCTGGGATCTCAGTTGTACCCTCTCGTAAGGCTTTCCAGACTTTGTCAGCATTGCGCAGGCGTCCGAGAACATCACCAGGTAACTGGGATAGGATTTGTTCGGTTTGACTCATGGATGTTGCTTGATAGTTAGATGCTAAGACTTCCTTTGTAAGCATTCAGCCGTCAGCCGTGAGCTAAAAGCTCACGCTACGCGAACAGCCGTCAGCCACAGGCCCAAAGCTGATAGCTGATAGCTGATAGCTGATAGCTGAATGCTTACCTTTCTCTGTTTTATTGTAAATTGCTCAATCACGAGGCTCAGAGGCTCTCAAGACCATAGCCATGTTGAGATTTTTAACAAAATCACTATTCCCAAAAAAAAGTTTGACAATTTGTCATACTTGAATATTAAAATAGTTACCACGACCAAATATTCGTCATGGTTTTGATGCAAAGCGCGAATGGGGGTTTCCCCCTGTTGCCTTGCTCAATCGCTCGTTTAGCCAAAGGAAGCTGTATCCGCCGCCCGGCTTCCTCCCCGCTCAAACTGGGATGGGGTATTCAGCGGCAAGTGAATCAAGAAAATGTTCAAAAAACTAGGTTTAGTTCTTGCTAGCATCTTACTGGCTATCGCCACCTTTGCGATGTCCGTAGCACCTGCTACTGCAGCTACCGTAGAAGTGAAAATGGGTTCGACTAAAGGTTCTCCTATGCAATTTGATAAAAATAAAGTTACCATCTCTGCTGGAGATACCGTTAAGTGGGTTAATACGAAGATGCCTCCTCACAACGTAATCTTCGAGGGAGATGCAGCAGACAAATCTCACAAAAAGCTTGTCTACAAAATAGGTGAATCGTTTACAGCCACATTTGATCAACCTGGAATTTACAGCTATTACTGCCAACCCCACCGTGGTGCAGGTATGAAGGGCACAGTTATTGTGAAATAGTTGCATCAATTACACAATATATCTCTAGGGATAAGGTGGGCAATGCCCACCTTATTTTGTTAACTTTTGTTATAACTTTGACAGCCTGTCGTTTGACAGAGTTCCTCCTCTTAGTGAACGCTAATATCTGGCTCAACGCCATACTAAGAGGAGAAACACTTTGAAAAAAATACTAATTGCGATTCTGCTAGTTTTCGCTTTAATAACCTTGAGCTTCCCTGATTCCGCTTTAGCTGCTGGTGATGCGGCTAAAGGGAAAATGGTATTTAACGCTAACTGCAATGCTTGTCATCAGGGCGGTGTAAACAGAGTCATACCCATGAAAAATCTGAGCAAGAGCGCCCTGGAGAAATTTGGCATGTATTCTGCTGCAGCTATCATCAAACAAGTAACATACGGCAAAGGATCTATGCCTCGCTTTGGTGGTCGTTTAAAACCCGACCAAATTGAAGATGTAGCTGCTTATGTTTTACAACAGGCTGATCAAGGCTGGTAGGCTGCATTCAGTGACCAGTTATTAACCAGTTATTAATCAATCATCCCGTAGGGTGCGTTAGGTGCGGTGTAATCAACTACCAACAGTGTAGAGTTGACGCCAGGAGCGCCGTAACGCACCAGCCATAGCTGTTTAAAAATTAATTAAGGTAAGCATATGTGCTATGAGCACGCTACGCGAACAGCAGTCAGCCCTAACTTTGGGATAGACAGAAGGATGTCGATCGCGCGGTCTGTCTTGCCAAGGATTTCAGCCCGAACCTTCATCGTGCCAAGGCATCGCTACTAAACGAAAACCCACATGATTGGTTCCTGTATCAGGAGCTTGGGACTCTCGTGCTTCAGGACGATAACGGCTGCAATAATTTCGGGCGCAGAGGAAAGATCCGCCTTTAATCACATGGAGTGCCCCTTGATCAGGCTTTTCCGGATCGAAACTACTCCCTTGATCCGGTCCCAATGGATTGAGGCTGCGATCTTTCCCCCTATGACCCACACGATACCAATCTGCGGTTAATTCCCAAACGTTGCCCAGCATATCGTACAGACCGTAACCATTGGGAGAGAAGGATTCGACCGGGGCAGGACCGAGATAGCCATCGGCTTTGGTGTTGAAGAAGGGGAAGAAGCCTTGCCAGGTGTTGGCTTTGTGAGGGGCATATTGTTCACCAGGGATCGAGGTGTCAGTGTCAAGACCACCCCGTGCTGCATATTCCCATTGGGCTTCGGTGGGGAGCGTTTTACCCACCCAATCGGCATAGGCAACCGCATCTTCATAGGCAATGTGAACAACAGGGTACTTGTCAAAACCTTCAATGGTGCTGTCGGGTCCGTAGGGATGTTGCCAATTAGCACCAACGACCCAATCCCACCAGCTTAAATAAGCTACTTGTTGGATACCCGGTGCAGGGGGCTGAAACACCAGGGAACCGGGCTGTCGTTGCGCTTCGGTTAAGCCAGGGAATTGGTCTTTGGCCAGGGGACGTTCGGCAACGGTGAGGTAGCCTGTAGCTTGGACAAATGCTTGATAGTCGGCGTTGGTAACTTCGTGGCGATCGATGCAAAAACTATCCACGGTCACATCAACAGCAGAACGCTCTGAGGGATAGTAGGTGTCGGAGCCGATCGTAAAGGTTCCCCCAGGGATCGACACCATACCTTCAGGACAGGGAGAATCGGCAAAAGCCAAAGGTGACGAAGTGAAGACGGTTGGGAAGAGGAAAAGGAGGGAGACCGCCAGCAAAATGCCAACAAGATCACGAGTTAAATTCTTCTGAAGCAAGGAGAAAAACATGGATATTCAAGAAAAGTAATCTAAGAGGGCGATCGGGGCGATCCCAGAGCGGTTGAACTGTTTCGTTTTAGTTCGGGCGATGAGATGAATAAGAGTGGGCAATGCCTAGGCATTGCCCACCCTGTAACTACAATTCCTTTACTATCAGCATTCTTCTAGTCCAAGACAGCCGGGAGTAAGGGTGAAAGGTAAGGTTCAGCTGAATTTGTCATACCCACTTTCACAGTGTTAATCGTCCCGTCGAACTCAAAAGGAGCGCGATCGGCATAGTCTAACGAAACCGGTGCGCCCAGATCGGTGCCGACATCGAAGGTTTCACTGGCAGTGAAGGCTCCCGGGACGACTTGTTCGATCGTGGTTCGGCCGACTTCTGAACCGTCCACTCGCAATACCACTTCACCTGGGGAATAGGGACTCTCGATGGTTGTTTCTACTTCAATGGTGTGCTCGCCAGCAGGGATCGTTTCAGATGATGCAGCCTGATAACGCTCTAGGAGCAGCATGTTGTACTCATACTTGAGCACTCCGTTGTCCATAAACAAGCTCAAACCGCCACTGGAACCTCCCAAGGCATAGAGAACGCCGGAAGCATTTTCTTTTAGATCGACATCGATCGTAACCAGGTTGCTCTCGCGGCCTAGGCCCGGTGCAGTAAATTCGGGCATACGAGTTGTACTTTCATCAAAGATCCAGCTACTGTAGGGACTCGCGA
>NZ_JAAHHE010000372.1:0-5669 GCF_010692525.1 Moorena sp. SIO3B2 | reverse complement strand
ACGCTGTAACGGCATTGGGATTTGTCACCAGATAGTCACAAGCGGAGGCTAACAGATTGGTACTAGGAGTCGCATCTCCGGCAAAACCACCAATTTCTGCTCTGACTCCGGTGGGAATAATACTAACTGCGACAAATGGTTGGTTAGAAACCCGTTGACGAATATTAATATCAAGTAAAGATGACCAAACCGGCTTTCTGTCTGTATCAATGAAGCTGGATTCAAAGGTGAGAGTATCTCCTTCAACCTTGGTTAAAATCAAGCGAATGGGAACACCTGGTAAGGGAAGCTCAGCAATTTTTTGGGAAATTTCTCTCCAGGTGCGCTGTGGGGGAGGGCATTTAATTTCAAAATCTTTGGTATAGACTTGAGCCATTCTCTATATTTACTTATCTAACAACTGATTCAGTCAACCGGATGAATTTTACACTAATCATCGTCTGGCTTATGAGCTAACAACTCAGTAGGTCTAATCCCCATTGATTCAGCAAGGCTAAAAACTAGGGGTAATCCATGTTTGAGCGTTCATTTCCTTGCCTCCTAAGTTTTCCACTTAGCCAGTGTATCGTAAGAATTACTTTTCATGAGAGAAAAATTTGTTAATTTTTGTAACAAAACCAGAGCAGACCGGGGTGCATCCCAGTTTTGATAAGGGTTTCGTCAATTTTTATTCCCTGCTGCTGCGAATTTGCCCGATCCAAAGTTCCCGACTTCTGCAAGCATTTTATTATATCATGTTAAGATAATAATTTTAAAAAAATAGCTTCCTTTTCGTAGGTAATCTCCCTCCTAATTCCCTGTTCTCTGTTCTCTGTTCCCTGTTCCCTGTTCCCTGTTCCCTATTACCTACTATTTATAAGTCTTCAACCGCAGATGATATTAACTAATTAAGGCCATTTATTATCGAAGCTATCCTGGCCGGTTCCATAAATTAGATCGCCATAGGTTTGCCAATGGTTTACTTCCTGAAGAGATAACTCAGGAGATTGCAAAATCCTGAGATTTTCAACTAATTCAGATTCGGTTTTAGGTGCAGTGAGGACTAAGCGAATCGCTGGTTGGCGCAGTACCATGCGATAACAGTCAGCAGCACTTGGAGCTGGATTTTTCCAGTCTTTATGCCCTTGCAACAGCGAACCCCAACGAGTGGCAGTAAACCCAACTACTGGAATGTCGGCTTTGAGCGCAGCAGGAAACACTTCTACTTCGGCTTTGCGATGGGCCATGTTATAACGATGCATCAGCACATCACAGGACTGCTTTCTCAATAATTCCACGGCTAATTTGCGGTTATGGGTGGTTGCGCCAACATAGCGGATTAATCCTTCAGTTTTCCAGGTATGGATCTGGTTTAAGGCTACTGCAACCTGGTGGAGATCATCTTTAGGGGAGATATATTCCAAAAAGAACACATCTATTGTATCCACATCAAGCAAAGAACGAACTTGGTCGAAATATTCGCGCAGTTGGTTAAGATCGCGACTGTTACTGCCCGTGGAAACTACCACTTGATCTCGTTGAGCTGCCAGAATAGGCTTTAGTCCTTCTAGGAAACTGGTGTAATTCAGGTTGTAAAAAAAGAAGTAATTGATTCCAGCCTCGTAAGCAATCTCTACACAAGTTTTATCCATTGGGTTTTTAGCTCCCAGACCCAAAATACTGACAGTATTACCACTCAAAGTTTTAATATCCATCGCAATATATAACCTTTATACTTGTTTTTAATGTGTGGAAATTGTAGTTTGAATAGGACTGTTAAAACAGCCCTATATATGCTAGATATAATGGGTGCATCTCACTTTTGCTGTTTGATCCGGTGGTGCGTTACGGGGCGGGCTGTCCCAACCAGGCGCAAAGAGGCGGAAAATGATGGCTAGCCCTTCCCTAACGCACCCTACGCAAAATTTATAAATATGAGATGCACCCGATATAATAGACATCTGAGATGTCTAATTTATAATTCATAATTCATAATTCATAATTCATAATTCATAATTCATAATTCATAATTCATCTTTTCCATCAAACACTTAGCAATCCTAGCTGCTGCCCCTGGTTGACCAAGGCGTCGCTGACCATTTTCTGCTATTAGCTGTAACTTGTCGGGGTTATGGAATAACTCTTTCGCTATACTTGCTACCAATTCTGGTTGCTGTGCTATTACTAACGATGGACCTAACAAGCGAGTTTGGGCTTCGGCAAAAGCAGGGGTATATTGGGGACCAACTCCTGGCATGGCAATGGCTGGTTTTCCTAACCCGACAAATTGCTCTGTGGCTGTGCCTGCCATGGCGATACAGAAATCCCCTTGGAGCAGGCAGAGGTTATAGTCGTTCTGGGTTAAAATCAGTGTGCCATTTTGCTTGGTAAAAGCCAAAGCCTGTTTGTCTTTGAGCTGGAGATTGAATGGATCGGATGGCAAGGTGACCTCAGTCCAACTATGAGCGACTAAAACCTCCCGTAAAGGATCTTGGCTTAATCCTGGAGCAATGGCAGCGAGAAATAAAAGCGATCGCGAAGCAAAAGTATCCAGTAACCCTGATGCTGCCAAGATGATTTGATGCCAATTGTGATCAGCCTCCGGTATTCTGGAACCGGGTAGTAACGTAATAGTTAGGGTACGCTTAGTTTCGTTTAATTCTGCATCTTTGTCATAAACCATTGGTGCTGGATAGTCTGGATAAATCCCATCCATCATCGGATTACCCAGATCAAAAGCTGGGATAGACCACTGCTTTAAGATCTGTGTAGTCAGGGTATCTCTAGGAAAAACCCCTAAACAACGGCGATTAGACATCAGCCAACGCTCCCAAGGCAAATAAACCGAACCTGACCACCCTTCCCAACGGGGTCGATTGGGTAACCATCCCGATTCATCCCGCAAATAGTATTCCGATTTGGCAGTACCAACAAAGCCATAGGGTAAACCACTCCACCAGGCAAACAACAGTGGTACGATATCTCCTACTGCTAGGATAAAGTCCCCTGATTTAGCCCAACGGCGAATTGCTTTTAATTGAGACCAAATCAATTGCACTAAGCCTCCCTGCACATCACGCCACACTTGCTGTTGGGACATATAGATAAATCCACCCGATGGCATCTGCTCAACGGAGCCGATAATGGGGATATCTAATGGGAGATAAGCCTTTCCTTCCCCAACTAAGGGTAAGGCGGCTAGTTCTGGACAAGTAGAATAATGTTGCAATTCCTGTAGAATTTGGACAGCAATCACATCCTCTCCATGACCATTGCTCAGGCATAGTAAACGCATGGTTAGTCGGGTTTTAATATAACTAGGACTTTCGTCGGTTGAAGGTTTAAAGTTGAAGGTTGAAGGTTGAAGGTTGAAGGTTGAAGGTTTAAAGTTCGAGGTTGAAGGTTGAAGGTTGAAAGTTCGAGGTTGAAGGTTGAAGGTTGAAGGTTGAAGGTTCGAGGTTGAAGGTTCGAGGTTGAAGGTTCGAGGTTGAAGGTTCGAGGTTGAAGGTTCGAGGTTGAAGGTTCGAGGTTGAAGGTTCGAGGTTGAAGACAAGAATGTATAGCGGTTCTGATAGTAATGAGGTAAACAAGATTTTTTCCCGATTCCCGATTCCCGACTCCCGATTCCCGATTCCCGACTCCCGATTCCCGATTCCCGATTCCCGACTCCCGAGTCCCGATTCCCGATTCCCGATTCCCGATTCCCGATTCCCGATTCCCTAAATTGAGAACTGCTGTAGTATTGTACTATTCTTGATTTCAACATCAAACGTGAGAGTTTTACTCCTGTCTCCTCTGTTTACGAAATCCTATTGGTCTTTTGATAAAGCCATAGAACTGATCGGCTGCAAAGTCGCCCAACCCCCTATGGGTCTGATTACTGTAGCAGCTATTCTTCCTCAAACCTGGGAATTCCGCTTAGTAGACCGTAATGTTCGTTTAGAAACTGACGCTGACTGGGAATGGGCAGATGTGGTGATCGTTTCCGGTATGATCGTCCAGAAACCTGATATGCTCCACCTGATTGGAGAGGGGAAACGGCGGGGCAAATTGGTAGCCGTTGGTGGTCCTTATGTCACGTCTATAGCAGAGGAAGCTCAAGAAGCAGGAGTAGACTTTCTGATATTAGATGAAGGTGAGATTACCCTACCGAGATTTGTTGAAGCACTGGCTGTGGGAGAAAGCTCGGGAGTATTCCGTGCTAATGGCGAAAGGGCAGATGTAACCAAGACACCAATTCCCCGCTACGATTTACTGGAATTGGATGCTTATAGCGAGATGTCGGTACAGTTTTCCCGTGGTTGTCCTTTCGAGTGCGAGTTTTGTGACATCTCTGTGCGATATGGCCGTAAACCGCGCACCAAAACCCCGGCTCAAGTATTGGCTGAATTGCAAACCCTCTATAATCTGGGTTGGCGGCTTCCTGTATTTATTGTTGATGATAATTTTATTGGCAATAAACGCCATGTTAAGGTTCTGTTGCAGGAACTAGCTCCCTGGATGGCAGAGCATGGTTACCCCTTTCCTTTGTCCACAGAAGCTTCCTTGAATCTGGCCGAAGACGATGAACTGTTGGAGTTGATGATTGCTGCCAATTTTAGTTCAGTCTTTGTGGGAATTGAAACACCAAATACCGATAGCTTGACCCTGACCAAAAAACACCAAAACACTCGTCAACCCTTAGCAGATGCGGTTAAGAAAATTAATCGGGCAGGTTTGCGAGTGATGGCTGGCTTTATTATTGGCTTGGATGGGGAAAAACCAGGAGCAGGCGATCGCATTATCGATTTTGTGGAAGCAACCGCTATTCCCCATCCTGTGTTTAGTATGTTACAAGCCTTGCCCAATACCGCCCTTTGGGATCGGCTCAAACAAGAGGGGCGTTTACTAGAAGGTAACGAGGAAAATATCAATCAGACAACCCTGACCAATTTTATCCCCACTCGCCCGATAGAACAACTGGCTCAGGAATATGTCAGTTGTTTCTGGGAATTATATAAACCAGAATCCTATTTAGGCAGACTTTATCGGCACTACTTAAATATGAAGCCGAAACCCTATCACCCTAAGTTGGTAATGCCAAAATTTATCTATTTATGGGCACTGCTAATTATTATCTGGCGCAATGGCATCAAGCGCCAAACCCGCTTCCAATTCTGGGGTCAACTTTTTTCTATCCTCAGACACAATCCTCAGGTATGGAAACGGTATCTTAGCGATCATGCCTATCTGGAGCATTTCCTTGAATACCGCCAAATTGTCAACGATCAAATTCCAGCACAACTGGCTCAGTTTTTGGCAGCACTTGCGAACACCAGACCTCTTGCAGAAGTGGCGGGGGAAGTGTAGTGAGTTTGGGGAGATGGGGAGATGGGGAGATGGGGAGATGGGGAGTAACCCGATTCCCGATTCCCGATTCCCGATTCCCGATTCCCGATTCCCGATTCCCGATTCCCGATTCCCGATTCCCAATTCCCAATTCCCAATTCCCTCATGTCCTTCGATTCTTATAAAACGATTGGCGAAGTCCTTAAAGAATTTACAATTACTGCTACTGAAGCCAATTATATCCTGGAAACTGACACTGTAATCAGAGAAGCGTTTAAAGAAGATTTAGAGTTTTGTCTTCGAGAATTTACCGTTGAAGAGTCAGAGTATGCTATTTGTGAAACGATTATTTTTCCGCTCTT
>NZ_JAAHHE010000371.1:0-5737 GCF_010692525.1 Moorena sp. SIO3B2 | reverse complement strand
ATTTAAGGTCTTAACGCCAAATCCAATATCTGATCATAATCGTAATAAATTCTCCTGGATTTCCCGTCGGCTGAAGAGGACCCCAGTCAGTAAGTTGAGCGTAGCCCAAGCCATTAAGGATATACACGGTATGGGTTATTTGCTGGCGAGACCCTTTTAAAATGTACGGAACAACGAATCCGTTTGAATTATCGTTTGAATTTGGCTGAGAGTTTTGAGGCATAGTCGAATAATTGTTTTTAGGTTAATAAATATAATCATAATGATTATAAATTAATTTGTCAAGGGTTTTTAGATTTTTTTTTGTTGAGGGTTAATTGAAAGAAAGGTAAGCGGTAAGCAATCAGCTTAAAATTTTGCTCGTTTGCGTTCGTTGCGCCGAGGTGCTTTGGGTTAAATTTTAAGAGGTTAAAATAGGAAAGAAATTTAATAAAATTTAGTTATTTTGTAGGGTGCGTTAGGCGGTTTTGTTGAGAATATTATCTGGTATAACCAGAGTAGAAGCCGTAACGCACCGTGGTATTGGAGTATAAAAATAGATGATATTACCAGAGTTTAAGACGTAACGCACCATGGTATTTGTAAATGATAGCCACGCCAGTAGGGTGCGTTAGGCGGTTTTGTTGAGAATATTATCTGGTATAACCAGAGTAAAAGCCGTAACGCACCGTGGTATTGGAGTATAAAAATAGATGATATTACCAGAGTGGGGTAGGGTGGGCAAATAATGAGACTTTGTCCATAAGCTCAGTGATCATGTCAATTTGCCCACCCTACAAGAGCTAACAGAATTGCAAACCGCCGTATTGTATATAGGGGTAGGGTGGGCAAATAATGAGACTTTGTCCATAAGCTCAGTGATCATGTCAATTTGCCCACCCTACAAGAGCTAACAGAATTGCAAACCGCCGTATTGTCTATAGAGGGTGCGTTACATTTCATTAACGCACCCTACAAAGCTATTGGATGGCGTACGCCAATCTTGCTTTTATTTGTGTTCAAAGTCGGATTTGCCTAAGCAACCAGAATTTAGAGTACTCTCAAATCCACCAAGGATAACACGGCCAATAATTGAGCAATGTTTTGGGCTTATGGATATTCTTCCCGGTGATTATATATTTTTGATACTAATTTGGTAATTATTTCCGTATCAATATATACAAAAAGCTAGGCGTTTACCCTGTTTATGAGGTTTTATATGAGTTTTATGAGGTTTGATATGAGGTTTATGAGGTTTGATATGAGGTTTGATATGAGTTTTATGAGGTTTGATATGAGGTTTATGAGGTTTGATATGAGGTTTATGAGGTTTGATATGAGTTTTTATATGAGGTTTTATATGAGGTTTATGAGTTTAAAAATACTTTTAATTAGAGTTAATCTTTGTATTAAAGGAAGTAAACTTTCCTTTATTGAATACAATTACGAGTTGTGATTCTGATCAAAAAAAACTCATGCCCAAGCATGTCTAGCACGTACTAACCAATCTGTTGCCGTGGGAACAGGTCAAAGTTGCTGAACAAATGAACTCTGTACCATCAGAGCAAGTACCATCAGAGCGTGCTTACACCCATGAGGGAGCATGAGATTTAGTACAAATGTTCTGCAATTGTGACATGCTCCCATCCCATATGGTTGTAACCGTTAAAGCTGTTGAGTAACTGTCTGCGCAGCTAATAACCCCCTTGGCAATTAAGCACCACCTATGTGGCTTTTTTTGAAGGAAGGTTATCACATAAAACAGAAACCCGTGAACTTATTAGGTGTAGGGTGGGCAAATAATAATTGTTTCACCATTTGTACAGTTATCATCCACCTTTGCCCACCCTACAAAAGCGATCGCTATTGTAGTGCGATCGCACTGGTATTAGTCCCATATCCACAATAGACCACCATCACAATCGGTGAGGGAAAATAGTTGGGCATGGTTAGTCATTGTGTCATCAATCACCCTTAAGGGCGCTTATTACGCTGATTAGTGTGTAAATATTTAAGTATATATACTGATTTTTGGGGTTACTTTGACACTCCCACATCCATAGTTGTAGAATTTTCCCGTTCGCTGTACTGCGTTTATCACATCATTACGCCAGGAGGTATACCTAAAATAATGGACGAACATAACACTGGAATTGCCCGGAACACAATCATCGAACGCCTGCGGCTTTCTTTGGTTTCTTTGATTTTGGTGGCTGTGCTATTCCTTTTTTACACACCTATTGCCCTGGGTGCTAACGACGATAATACCTTTGAAAAGGAGGTTTTTCTTTCTAAGGACGGCGAAACTACTATCCAAAACAATGTTGGCACCCGAGAGGTTTTTAATCTCACCGTTTATCCTATTACTGAATGGACTAATAATGAATGCAACAACTATTGCGCAGACTTAATTCCTGATGGCAAAACCATTGAAGAATGTAAGACGGAAAATGTTTTTTTCGGTCTCAAATTTTACAGTGATCAATTAATGCAGCCAATTGACTGCACCCAAGGTGTAAACTGTGGTTTTAAGGAGATTTATCCCCTTCAGCCAGATTGGGTGTTTAAAATTAACACTCCTTCTGACGTCACCCAGGCCAAAATAAAAAATTTGGGTCAATGTCCTATTAAAATTGTGGCCACTGAATCCGAACCGTTGGAATTATGGTCGGGGTTTAAGGTCCAAGGGGATCCTGCATATGAGTTCGTTGAAGAGGTCCAACCGCCGACGGGAGATCCGATTGAAATTGAACATCCCAGCTTAGGTAACTTTGTCCCTAAAAAAGTATATTATTACGAAACAGGTGGCAATATAACTGCTCTCGGAGCTCTCAATACTATCTCCGCCTCCAATTTTCCCGCTCTCGGTGGTGGGGTTTGGGGCGATATCATGATCATGCCCGATACGATCCGTGCCCCACACTGGCATATGACCGAAGCTGAGTCCGGTTTCTGTTACCAAGGTTACGGTAAGGTCGGGGCGATTGTAGATAAGGACACCTTTCCATCATCCGACGGTAGCGGGTATGCAAACGATCGCATGGTTCAGGAAATTTTCATTCATCCTAATGAGATCTTCATGTTCCCAACTGGTGCTCAACACTACTTGCGGAATATCGGTACTGAACCGTTTAAATGCATCCTTTTCTTACGCCATGGCGTTCCTACTAACCCGAAAATATTGTCCGCTATTACTTTACAAAACGTACTTGGTCAGACTCCCCTAGGGGTCTCTGCTGCTTTCACCAATCCTAAAGATCCGAGTCTTAACTTAACCGGGTATACCGACGAAACATCAGAAGTCCCTTACAAGGATGCTGCTTCAATTTCTAACTATCAGAACGAAGCCTTTAAACCAAGTCAAGATTATTCCAAAATAACCGTAAAAAGTGCTGATGCCGACTGTACCCCGCCATCTTGGATGACTTGTGTTCCGGCAATCTGTCCATTAAAAGATTTGCCAGAAGCAGACGCATGCGCAAATGTCACCAATGGCGGACCTTATAAGTCACAGACTCCTTAGGCTCGGACCAATAGGTTTTGGTGAATTACAATACTAGGTAGTTTGAAGACCCTCAATCCCTAATTGCATATTCCTCACACTAAATCGTCTTTCGCTCCGCCTATGGCAACACCCCGAAAGACATACTGGGGAAGGGGATTGGGGGTTTATTTTCCTTAACATCCCCCAGACCTATGCCGTATTTTAAAAAAATAAAGAAAACCGAAGGCAAAGCCTGTTAAAGGAAAAGAATTTCACCGGGCTCGTGCCCAATTTACAACCCAAAATCCTATATTGAAGACGATACTGTCATAAGTAGTGCCTGCTGATTAGAATAGAACTTTTTTAGGGGGCACGGTGCTGGGCGCTGGGCCCATTGCGCGGCGACCTCACAAAAACAAACTCAGGTTTTTCTCAACGGTTTTTTTCTCAACAGGCGACTATCTTGTCTTTCTTCTCAACAAGATCCGGAATGACCCCTGGCCGCATCAGACAATATCGTTTAGAGCAACCGACCTTAGGCAAAAACCGGTTTGCCCCAATATCCAAGCGACTATGTTATTTGAGATTTGTCGGGGGATGGCTGGGGGGATACATCTATACCATCCTATATTTTTGGTCTTCTTACCCAAAGCACACCATACAAAATATAGCAGAAGTCAGAAGTCAGAAGTCAGAAGTCAGAAGTCAAACTCTTGCGCTTACAAAGGGTGTGAGACTTTTGTCATGTCCTAACTGCCCTGGCGACTGCTATACCTTCTATTTTGGGGATTTTATCCAATGGTGTTCCGTATATTGTAACATAATCTAGCCTAGAACTAACAACGAATAGTCGGGAATCGGGAATCGGCGTAGGGTGGGCAAATACATGTCATCTGACCAAATCCTCTGGATTCGTGTCCATTTGCCCACCCTACAAGTGCTTTCGAATGGTCAACTGCCGGGTTTCGATGGTACATTGGCTGCAACAGTATATTTTGTGATCAGTGATCGACACCCCCGGTCGCCATCTACTATTGAAAATTGTATAGTTACTTGGAGTGGTAAGCCATGGTGAGGCAGATTGAAACCCTATCGAGATCAGCTCTGCAAACGGAAGTATCTCACTTGCGGGAAGAGTTGCAGCTTAGAGACCAGTTAGTGCAGCAGCTGTCTCAAGAACTATTCCGCTTGGTGAAAGGGAATGCTAACTTCAAACCTCCCCAAGAGGTTTCGGAGCGCCATAAGGCTCAGATGGTGGTCTTGCGCGAACAGTTGCACGATGTGGAGCAGCAGGTGGAATTTTATCAACAGCAAATTGCCACCCGTGACACGGAAATTAAGCAATTGCGGGATAATGTAGAAGAATTAACCGAACGCTCTCGTCAGCTAGAACAAGTTGTACAAGAGCTACCAAAAATTTATCACCAGAAGTTTTCGGAACGGATGGCACCAGTTAAGGAGAAGGTGACCATGTTACAGCGGGAAAACCGACAACTCCACGCTGAACTCCAGAGTGTCAGTTACCGACTAGCGGTCAGAAGCCGCAATATCACCCGGGTTGATCTACCGAGCTTCAATCGTCAGAATGCTAGTCCAATCCCAACCTTTGGTAGTGTCTAAAAGGCTTAGGCTTAGGGGTGCGTCAACTGGATGGTTGAAGGTTAGTTAGTTGAAGGTTGAAGGTTGGTTTGTGGAAGGTTGAAGGTTGGGTTGTGGAAGGTTGAAGGTTAGATGGTTGAAGGTTGAAGATTAGTTGCGTAGGGTGCGTTAGGGGGGGCATGCCTTCATTTTCCGCCTCGAAGCCAGTGTATAGATAGCCCGCCCCGTAACGCACCACCGGGTCACACTGCAATAATAAGATCCACCCGTTTGTGGAAGGTTGTTCGCGTAGCGTGGCCGAAAGGCCAAGCTTGACGGTTGGTAGATTAGTTTCTTGGTAGGTTAGCAACCGTTAACAATGGGGAAAACTTGGGGAAAACTCGGGGAAAACTTTCAACAAATCTGTCAACTGGCTAACTTGTCAACTTGCCAACCCTTCGACTTGACCACCCCTAATCATGAGCTACTGTCTTAATCCTAAATGCCAAAATCCCCAAAATCCCGATCAGGCCAGGTTTTGTGCCTATTGTGGAACTAGATTACGATTAGGCGGACGCTTCCGTGCTCTGAGGCTGATTAGTATTGGTGGTATGGGGCGCACGTTTCTGGGGGTGGATGAGGCGGATGATAGCAATAGTAAGTGTATCATCAAACAGTTATCCTTACAACATCAGG
>NZ_JAAHHE010000370.1:0-5765 GCF_010692525.1 Moorena sp. SIO3B2 | reverse complement strand
CGATCCCACCATTGGTTTTGAAATTAAGAAGACTCGCCCTTGTGTGATTATATCTCCTAATGAGATGAATCAGTATATTAAGACAGTGATTATTGCACCAATGACGACAGCGAAGCGAAATTATCCCACACGAGTTAATTTAACTTTTAAAGGAAAAGAAGCACAAGTCGTTTTAGATCAAATTCGGACGATTGATAAGAGTCGCTTAATTAATAAGCTAGGAAAGCTTCCTGAAGAGATTGGTAATCAGGTAGTTGATACTTTAGTGGAAATGTTTTCTAGGGATTAGCAAAGATATCGAGCCGATTGCGTTCCCGTAGCGGCTCCATTCGCGTAGCGTTGCCCATTCGCGTAGCGTTGCCTTTTGGCCAAGGCCAAGGAGCATCGCACTGGGTGCATCTCCTAAAAGTTGTTTGACCCAGCTATCATCCCACTATTTTGCTGGATACAGGCTTATTGGTGGCTTTCTATGATTCAGCCGATCAACATCATGGTCAGGTGGTATCGCAAGCAACCCTTTGAACGAGTCTTTCGTCCTTCTTCTAATATAAGCGCGTTCCGGTAGCGTGGCCTACGGCCAATCGCTTTTTTCAAAACCTTTAGCAATTGTGTTCCCGTAGCGGCTCAATGCTCGCCCATCGCTTCTGTGAGCTACAAAGAATTTTTTCCTACTCCCTACTCCCTACTCCCTACTCTCTCTCCTATTCCTTACCAAATATCCTTTGTCCAAGGTTTAACCTACTTCTTGCTTTGAATTCCTCTGCTTCTCTTAACACAGGATTAATATCAAACCAGCGCTCACCCTGATAGTGATATTCAAAGACTAACATACTTTTAAGTAGGATTTGATACTCTTCTTCTCCTCTTACATTTTTATGTTTTGCTACCTGGTTCAATAACTCCCACTCATCATCAGTAATGGTTGAAATTAAATAATTATCTCTTTCCTTAATCACCTCTTCCAAACACCTTTGGGATAAAGGTGGGTCTTCTTCCCGAAGACAATTGCTGAGAAGTCCTAGCAAGTTCCGTACATGACCACCACTAATTGCACACAGTCGATCGAGAGTTGCAGGACTATCAAAAATTTCTGAGATTGCCTTAAGTCGTTCCTCTGGAGGAAGGTTAGGAAATGCTCTTGCTAAAATCACTTGTCGCATTAGGGCCATTCCTTCATGACACTCGCTACCATCTCGTAGTCTTACTGGAATCATCGGTAAAACTTCGGGATCTGTTCCAAAGTAATTTCTTAGCTTTTCAAACTCTTTTGAGAAGGTTAATGCCATTGGCATGGTATAAACTACATGGCAGCTTAGCTGCTTGAACTGCTCTGCTCGATCGATAAACAGATGCTCTTGTTGATTACGCCCGGTTGTAGGCATTAGCCTATCCATCACTCGGTCAAGATTATCGACAATTACCACTAGCCCTTCCTTTCCTCTTTGTTTTAATTCTTCTATCCCAGGCTGTATTAGCTCAATATTGATTGCTTCGATAAGACTACTTACACCTGGCTCTAGATACTCTCTTAGCTGACTGCGAAGCGTGGGATTTTCTTTAGCTTTAGCAGTGATTTTACCAATACCAAAAGATAGGCTAAAACTCTCTTGATCATCTAAATCTAAGGACACTGGTGTTTTCAATAAATCCGTGACATCTGCCAGAATCTTTTTAAATCCTCCCGGTCTTTTGTTTATACCAGCTTTTTCCAAGTTCGCACTGATGTTACGGGCAATGGATAACAAGATATCAGTCACATCAGCATCTGCCATGTCAATATCTTGACTAGACCCAAAGTAAACGGTATGAAATCCTTGTTCTTCCAATTCCGCCTTAAGTCTCAACAATTCTGTAGTTTTACCGCAGCCAATATGACCGGTAAAAAGTTGACAGGTTGGTTCATCTGGTGAAAGGAGAGTAATCGTCCGCAGCAAACTATTAAACTGGTTACCACGCACCGCAGAAAAATCTATATAGTATCTCTGATCCTCAGCATACCCTACGTTAATTGTTTTTCCAGGATTTGAAGCCCTGTATAATCGCCTAATATCTAACCCTGGCTGATGTAATCTTTCTTGATAGGTTTCAATTTCTTTTAGTTTATCCTGAGCTAACCCATTGTCAGGTTGAATTATCAGTATTGGCGCAAACTGCTCCTTGGCCAGTTCAAACTTTCGTTGAGTCATTAAATATAGGCCGTAACCTTGGAGCGATCGCACATAGTCTTCTTCTACACGATTTGAATCAATCTGATAGGCTCGTTTGTAAAGCTCTACTGCTTTACTAAAATCTCGGGTTTCCAAATATCCCTCAGCTAGCTCAAACAGAGCCTTGAAGTAGTTGGGATTGATTGACAACGCTTGCTCATAAAGGGGAATGGCATTTTTCAACAAGTTGTAGCCCTGTAAATCAGTGGCTGATTGGTAGACGCTCTCTGCTGCTGGTTCAAGCTTTTCCAATTCCCAGATCTCCCGTTGGAGAGGATGTTGCTTAACTAACCAACGACGTACCAATTCAACTTTCACCCGATAGCTATCAGCAGTTTGGGATAATAAATTTAACCCTTGTGCAATATCTAAAAAATCCCATTCAAGCAGTTGGTTCTCCGCCTGTATTAATGACTTGGTTTCAACAACGCCATACTCTTTCAGAATCACCAATGGTTCTTCCACAAACTGATCGTCTCTTAAATCAGCTCTTTTCTGGGCTTCTGCAACCGCTGAAAATATTACCCGTTCCGGGATTGGCAGCCCTTCTCGAAACCAGGGCAATCCTCCCCCACCAAGTTCAATGGCCTGATCCACAACTGCTTTAACATCCCCAGGAGTAATCTGGTGTTGAATTTTGGCTCGTAAAAACACTGCATAACATAGCAATTGAGTGCAATAGGGATGCCCTGCGGACAAGTCAATAATTGCTTGTATTGAATCCTGGCTATAGACTAACGACCCTTTAGCTGGCTCAGTAATCAACTTTTCCGTATCTTGGAGACTAAGTAAGCCAATTTTATAGGTTGGTGCTCTTCTGAATAAGCTCAGCAGCTTTGTTAGATCATCCGGCTGACGCCCTATCACTGGGATGATCACCAGTTGCTTATGTTGAGTTAACAGAGATTGTAAATAAGGAAAAAAGGTTTGAACTGAAGAAGTTGGATCATAGCTATTCAAGACATCAAACTCGTCCAACATTAGTACTATAGTCTTTTCCCCTAAACCCTGATAAATTTCAGGCAAAAAATTCTGGGAGAAGATACTGGGATTGCTGGCTAAATCTGCTTCACTTGGTAGTTTACCATAGTCCAACTCTAGCTTAAGGTGATTGAGCAGGTGATTAATAATTGTCTCAGCCAGGAGATGCAATACATTGCTGAGGGCTAAGTGCCCTTTGTCTTCAAGATTAAAATAGATGAAGACAAATTCTTCAGATTGAACAAGGTTGGGAATCTGTAAAAGAACCGATGATTTACCAATCCGTCTTTGACCATGCAACAGGATAACCCTTTCACCCTGGTTTAAATTATCCTCGACAAATTGGATCAAGGTTTCTCTGCCAAAGAAAGACTTTGGCTCAGAGATAGCTGAACCAACAATATAAGGATTTCTCCGAACTGTTGCTGTGGTCATATCAATCTTGGTGATTTGCGAAAGGTTTCCTATTTGTGAAAGTGATTAGCTTTTAATTGCTCCTTTCGGTATAGCAGCCATGACCTTACCAATCCATTCAAATATATCTGGTATTTTATCTTTATTTTTCCAGATTAAACGAATTATCTCTTTAACCTTTTCTGCTTGCTTATGACTCATCAAGTTAAGAAAAACCTTCTGACGCTCTTGTAATTCGGTTTCGGTACTGTTTTGAATGTTTTTAACCACCCACCATTCCATTAGTGATGAAGCAAAGGAGTAAGTCGCTTTACCGGCTTGCTCTTCTCGTTTGATGATTCCTCTCGTTTCTAAGGCATTCAGTTCTATCTCTTTTTGGCTAAAAATAGTCTCAATGCCCCTCAGAGCATAGCGCTTATCGGATAATCGACCTTCTAAACTTGACAAAGCAATTAGCATCAGTAAAATCTTCTCTAGGTCATTGCAAAGCTCCCAGGTAGCTTTAAAAAACTGTTCAGTTGCACTTAGAAAATCTCTGGCAAAGGTCTTAGGGTCAGGTACTCGATTAGCTCGCAATTCTTGATAGAGAAGATAACCAGCATTCTGTAGCAAGGCGGGATTTCCATCAGCAATTTCCCGAATTCCGTCTCGTAAAGCTGGTGTGATTGGCATACCAAGTAGTAGGGCAGCCACTTCGTTATCAGTAAATGGCTTGAGTGGTTGAAATAAATAATGGTTATACCAAGGAGATTTATCTGGGGTGAGTTGAGGTCCCAATTCACTCAGACGTCGAGACGATGCTACAATCATTGAGATATATTTCCTTTCGATACCAGAATTCGCAATACTGCGACATTCATTCACAAAGGCTTCAATATCAGCTTCCTGGTAACCGTCGTTTGTACGCAAAGCAACATCGTAGTCATCCACTAGCAATAGTAAAAATTTGTGGGATTCTCCAAGCTTACGTAATAGCTGGCGTAGATGACTGGAAGTGAGGTTGTCTTGATCAAGGAATTGGTCAATATCAGTCTGTAGCGTTGGATTACTGTCTAGTTGACTTTTTATCTCGGTCAAGATTTGTCGCCAGAAGCTATCAGCATTAAACGGTTGAATACTTAGGCAATTTAGAAGTACAATTACTGCTGCTTCTGGATCTTGGCCTTGTAGGTGCCAGACCTCAGGTGAGGTCAATAGTTCTAAGAAGGAAGTCTTGCCAATTCCAGGTCCACCCCAAACTGCCAGATTACCACGACTAGAGATTTGATCGAATGCTATTTCAATCTGAGACTCTCGTCCCACAAAGCGTTCTGGGAGAACGGGTTGTCCTACGGTAAAGGGGTTTTGAGCCATGGTGATGGATTCTGAAAGTGTTTCTTAAGCGGCTATTGTGTCTATCTTTATTATGGCCAACTTCCTTAGCTAGGTTGTGCCATGGCAAAACGTTATTTTATTCCACACATCTTACTTTACCAGATTCTGGTTGGGATTTTTTGCGTTCGCGTAGCGGCTCTTACCGAGCATCGCACTTCCTCTCCCCCCTGTTGCCTATGCCCTGCTCCCTATTCCCTGCTCCCTGCTCCCTGCTCCCTAAAACCCAATAATTTTTGCCTCACCCAATTCAAAACTTCTATCGTTCAATCAACTCTCCATCAAAATCAACCTCAAAGCATCTAACTCCACATACCATGGCTCAGGCCAAGCTTTAATCTGATGCCATTTTTCCTTAAAAACTTCAGCTTGGAGGTGGTATTGTTGAGGATTCCTAGAAGGAGTATATAAATTCAGATAAAGTGTAACTCGGTGCTGGGTTTCACTCATCGTCACCAGCCAACAGGGAAACGTATTGTCGTGATTTGGCTCTTTTAGAAATCTCAAATGATGGGCACGGATGCCAACATAGGCTAAGGATTTCCTGATCGGTTCCACCACTGAGAGACTACAGTTCCAGTCCAGGGCTTGAATTTTTTGGTGGTCAATGATTTCAACCCGAGAAAAGTTTTTACACTCCGTTAATTGTGCTACTCTAAAACTAGGAGGATGCTCACTCAATTGAGACAAAGATAAAAGATTACCTTAGGCCTATTAGCACAATCAGAAGCCCTAACCGCTACGGAGTTGATGAAAAAATTGAAACTCGAAAACTCCAAAGAGCTAAAAAAA
>NZ_JAAHHE010000037.1:0-50715 GCF_010692525.1 Moorena sp. SIO3B2 | reverse complement strand
ATTACCTATTACCTATTACCTATTACCTATTACCTATTACCTATTACCTATTACCTATTACCTATTACCTATTACCTATTACCTATTACCTATTACCTATTACCTATTACCTATTACCTATTACCTAAAATCCCGAAATTGTGTACCTCATAGCTATGAGAATTGCTATATAGTTCCACCCCACTATAAAAAATGAAAAATTCCGGGAAATCACTGATATCCCGGCTAGGGACTTGAGGAGAAATAAGTGAATTTATCATTGCTATTAATAATTTTAATTAAATATATTTATCAACTAAGTAGTAGTAATTACTGAACTATTTATCAAGGGAATTATGATAGACGTTTTTCTTGAGTAAGACCTGATTATGCTTATTGTTTTTTATAAGTGAAAACCCATACTTACCGATAAGTTCTGATAGTAATCTTACTATCTAGAGGGTAAATCACCCTAGTAATAGGGAATTTCTGTACCAGTAGGGGTCAAAAGGTTAGTGACATGAAGCAGCAAAATCCCCCAGAAACACTAGCCCCATACAGTGCTCGCTCTCTATTAAGCCTATCCCGGGCAATAATGTTCTCCCAAGGAGAATTTGCACTGATTTTGGTGCGATGCAACTACGAGTTATTTAGGAAGCAAATATGGCAGTATGTTCGAGAAATTACAGAGCTCACCATAGGTGAGCTAATTCTTAACAAGTCTAGTCAAACTCTATTTAGTAATATTTTTACCACCCAACAGTATGGGACAACATCTGCCCTAATGGTATCGGGTCTAGAGTCAGTTGATGGCATCAACCAGGTACTACTTTCAGCTAACCAGGTGCGAGATGAATTGCCCAAATGCTTAACCTGTCCCTTAGTGGTATGGGTAACTGACAAGGGACTTCAAAAGTTGATCAGGCTTGCTCCATATTTTAAAAATTGGGCTACTACCTCGATTCGGTTTGAACTTACCATTGACCAATTACTCGCTTTATGTTACAAGACCACAGATGAAATTTTTGCCAATATTTTGGCTAGAGACTTGGGAGAGTTTTTGCCCAACAAGGTGCTTTCTTTAGCTTCCGATTGCCCCCGACGCCAAGAATTTGAGTGGGCATTACAGGATTTGCAATCTCATGACATCAGCGTAGATTCTGTCCTACTAGCTAGCAAGCACTTTATTCTAGGGCGAGATGCCTTTGAAAATGACCAGATTAATCTGGCCTTGGAGCATTATCAGCAGAGTCTAAATTTTTGGAAACAGGATATAGGAGAATGGGCAGGCTGGTTGTGCAGTGAGGCTCCCCATTCACATGAACAATATTATAAACCGGTTAAACAGGTAAACGGATGTACAACTATCCAAGGCAGAGCTTCGAAGAAGAGAAAAGAGGGCACAAGGGACACAGGTAACTGTTTCGACCAACGTCTCGGACAAACTAAGCACTCAATCCCCCCCTTCTCTCATCCCCCCCTCACCCCTTCAGGTTTAGAACGGCTTGGTTTAGTGTTCTATCACATCGGCTTGTGCTATTGCCGTCAAGCCCAGTTGCAAGGCTCCATCGGTTGCCATCAGTGGGAGCAAGCCCAGAAAAGCTTCTGTACTGCCATTGAGGTGTTTACTACAACAGGACGCTTGGACTTGGTGGCTCAGTTGACCATAAAACTGGGAGAAGTCCTACAACACCTGGAAAATTGGACAGAATTAGAAGCTTTAGCGCTAGCGTTTCTGGCACAGCCTCAAACTCAAGATCAACCAGTTCAGCTCTCTCGAGCCTATGGCTTTTTGGCAACAGTTGCCTATGAGCAATCCCATTGGAACCGTGCTATAGACTTAGCCCTCACAGCTGTGGGTACTCTGGAGACATCTCAGCCGACTCTCAACCCTCAAAAGCTTTGCCACCGAGGTTCCTATCTGCTGCTAGCGGCTAGATCTGTGCGTCAGCTGGGCAAGCCAAAATCTGCGATTAATTATCTTGAACAAGCCATAAACCTCAAAACTATCGAGCCCAATCCTCTACAGCAGCAGCCTCAGCTGTTCATGGAACTGTTGGAGGAATTGCGTACGCTCTACTTCGAGCAAAAAGCATACCAACGAGGCTTTGAACTTAAGCAACAAAAACGCTTGATAGAACAACAGTTTAGGTTTTCTACCTTTGCTGGTATGGCTCCGTTACAGAGTGTCGGGCCAAGTCGAGAAATTGATGCAACGATTACCAAGAAAGGTTTTTGTCCATCAGCCCTAGAAATTGCAGCCGCTGGACGTCAAACCGATGTCAATAGCCTGCTCGAACGCATTAGCCGCAATGACCACAAACTAACCGTGATTCACGGGACTTCTGGGGTTGGCAAGAGTTCCCTGATTAATGCTGGTTTACTTCCTGCACTTAGCTCCAGAATTATTGGTGCTAGACAAACTTTGACGGTGGTGCAAACGGTTTACAGGAATTGGCTCGGTGAGCTGGAAAAACGTCTAGACCTTGAATTAGCAAGTACAGTCCTCTTCAAGTTTAAAGATGCCAACCTTTCACCTTCAACCGTTCAACCAACCCCAAGGGAACGCCTAGGGCGAACAACCAACCCCAAGGGAACGCTTACGGCGAAAGCCATTCTCGATAAGTTGTATCGGTGTTCCCAGCATAACTTATTAACCGTCCTGATTTTTGACCAGTTTGAAGAATTTTTTTTCCTTGCCACCGACTTAGGGCAACGGCATCAGTTTTATGATTTTTTAGCCCAGGCCCTCAATCTCCCCTTTGTAAAAATAATCTTGTCTATGCGAGAAGATTATCTACATTACTTGTTGGAATTTGAGCGCTATAAGGATCTCAGTGTCATTAACAACAATATCCTGGATCAGAAGCTGCGTTATCACTTAGGGGATCTGTCCCCAGAGAATGCCAAAAACGTTATTCACTCCTTAACAGCAGTATCTCAGTTGAAGTTAGAACCTGCTCTAATCGAGGCACTGCTAAAGGATTTAGTCACCAATACGGGAGTGGTGCGCTTAATTGAGTTACAAGTCGTGGGTGCTCAGCTACAAGCGGAAAAAATTACTACCCTTCCAGGATACCGAGCTTTGGGAGATGACCCCAAGACAGTTCTAGTAGAGCGATCGCTTTCCCAAATTATCTATGATTGTGGGCCAGAGAATGAAGATGCCGTCTGGGAGGTTTTATTCTCCTTAACCGATCAACGAGGTACCCGTCCCTTAAAAACCCAAGCTGAGTTAGCAGTCTCCAATGGTAACAACGCCACACTAACTCAAATCCCCTTGATTTTGGAAATTTTGGTAGGTTCTGGTTTAGTCTTCCGAGTGCCAGAAACACCACAAAACCGATATCAGCTAATTCATGATTATCTAGTTCTACCGATTCGTCAAAAATATAAGCAACGTACCCAATCTAATATTAAAGTACGGCTAAAACAAAGTGAGAGTCAACTGTTGCGGGTTCGTAAACAACGATTGCGTGCCATTGCCATTAGCACAGTGATGGCAGTTTTAGCAGTGACCAATGGTGGGTTGAGATGGCGAGCCGAAGCTCAACGAATCAATGCTATGCTTAGTGCGCTGAGTGCCTCTTCAGAAGCTCTTTTCGTGTCCAATAAAACCTTTGATGCTTTGCTCGAAGGGTTAAGAGCCGCAAAAAAACTACAGCAGGAAGAGCAGCAATATCTACCATCTCGAACAGTAGAGGCAGATACCCGTCTACAAGTAATCACAGCTCTGTCCCAGGCAGTTTATTCAGTTTCCGAACACAATCGACTGGAAGGACATAGTGATATTGTTTCGAGCATCAGTTTTTCCCCAGATGGTCAGTTTATTGCCTCCACCAGCCGCGATAAAACGGTAAAACTGTGGCATCCTGATGGCAAGTTAATCCAAACAATTGAAGGTCATCAAGATAGTGTAACCAGCGTATCGTTTAGTGCAGATAGTCAGTTAATTGCCTCTAGTAGCTGGGATGGCACAGTCAGACTATGGCGTCAAACTGGGGAGCTAGTCAGAACAATTACCACTGATGCTGGTCATATATACAGTGTCAGTTTTAGTCAAGATGGCCAGATGATTGCTGCAGCTGGCAAAGATAAGAAAATTCGATTATGGACCGTTGATGGCCAATTAATTAAAACCTTTTCCGGTCACCGGGGTGTAGTGCGGTCGGTAAGCTTTAGTAGAGATGGCAAGATCATTGCTTCTGCTAGTGCGGATAACACCATTAAGCTGTGGAGTCAATCGGGAACATTGCTAAATACTCTTAGAGGACATAGCGCTCAGGTTAACTGTGTAGTATTTAGTCCAGATAGTCAGTTAATTGCCTCCGCTAGCGACGATCAAACGGTCAGGTTGTGGAGTACCAATGGCAAACTAATCAAAACCTTTCCCAAGCATCAGCGATGGGTCCTAGGTGTTGCTTTCAGTGCTGATGGTCAGCTGATTGCCTCTGCCAGTGATGATAATACCGTGCGGCTATGGAACCGTGAAGGCACTTTAATAAACACCTTTAAGGGACACAGCGATGGGGTTAGTGCTGTCAGTTTCAGTCCTACTGAGCCCTTTAGTTCTCAAGACAACCTAGCCCACAGCAATTCTCATATCCCTCTACAACCATCCAACCCTCAAACTGACCAACTGATTCTGGCTTCAGCCAGCCACGATAAAACTATCAAGCTCTGGAGTAGTATTAATCAGTCTCACGTGATTTTAAGAGGGCATCAAGATGATGTACAGGATGTAACCTTTTCTCCAGACTCTCAACAGATTGCCACAGCTAGTAATGACAGAACTGTTAAGCTTTGGGATCGCAACGGTAAGCTGCTCCAAACCTTGACAGGGCATCATGATCTGGTCTATAGCATTAGTTTGAGTGCTGATGGTGAGCTAATTGCCTCCGGTAGTCGAGATGGCACCGTGAAACTCTGGCATCGTAGCGGTACTTTGATTAAGACAATAAAAGCACATCAGGACTGGGTATTGAATGTTAGTTTTAGTCCTGACTCGAAGCGGCTCGCGTCTGCCAGTCGGGACAGGACAGTCAAAATTTGGGATCGCACTGGTAAATTGATTCATACCCTCAGTGGTCATAGTGAGCGGGTTAATGCAGTTAAGTTTAGCCAGGATAGTAAGCGATTGGCATCGGCCAGTGATGATAAAACTGTAAAGCTGTGGAGTGCTGATGGGAAACTCCTGAAAACACTACCAGGTCATCGCAATTGGGTTTTGGATGTCAGCTTCTCACCTGACAACAAGTTCTTGGCAACCGCTAGTTATGATAACACACTGAAACTCTGGCGCAAAGATGGCACTTTACAATCAACCCTCAAAGGCCATACTGATAGTGTGGCAAAAGTCCGTTTTAGCCCCAAGGGCAAAATTTTGGCAACCAGCAGCTGGGACAACCAGGTTCAGCTATGGCGCTTCGACGACACCCTGATCAAAACGTTGAAAGCTGGTGAGCATCGCGTCACAAATCTTAGCTGGAGCCATGATGGAACAGCCTTGGCAGTGGCTAGTGAAGATGGGACAGTGGCCATTTGGAATTTGAATTTAGACGATCTGCTAGATAAAAGCTGCCACTGGCTAAGAAATTATCTCCAAAACAACCCAGAGGTCAGAGAAAGCGATCGCCAACTTTGTCAGCTGATGACAAACAGCTATATAAAATCGAATAATTAGTAGGTTCGAAGCGGTAATGTTAGACTGGGAAATGGTGAATAGGTAATCATTGAACAACTAACGATGAAAACCAATGACCACAATAATTTTCCGGAGGGGAAGTTGGGTGGGAGGAAAATTAATAATATGGGACTGATACCCCCAGCTTCCTTATCCTTAGTCAGGATAGGTTATTTCTTGAAATCCTAGCTAGATGGGATTATGGTGGTGTGGTGTGGTGGTATGATGGCCTGATTAGCTAATGAGGTTAGTATGGATAAATAATATCCTCACGACCCTAATCAACAACACAGATGACCCCTAAAAGGCTATAGCCATAGGGGTATCTTAAAAGGGTTAGACTACCCAAAATTGAACAAGGGGGTGTCAGTCTCAGATTGATTTGCATAGGAGCTGTCTGGCATCCCCGTTCGTTAGATTTAACTTAGCTCCTTTGCATTAGTTTCCCGACCTTAAGCGAAAGGATTATGGTAATTACAAAACGTGGCCTGGTTCTTGGTGCGACAGCAGTAGTCCTAACAACTGTAGCAGTTACAGGAGCTGGTCTTCATCTATCTCAAAGTCAGGCTTTCTTTCGCGAGAGTCCTAAGGAGCTAGTTGATGAAGTTTGGCAAATTATTAACCGCAGGTATGTAGATGCTACCTTCAACCAGGTTGATTGGGAAGAAGTTCGCCAAGATTATCTGAATCGGTCTTACAGCAGCAAGGAACAAGCCTACAAGGCAATCCGGGAAATGCTAGAGCCCTTGGACGATCCTTACACCCGGTTTATGGATCCCGAAGAGTTCAAGAATATGCAGATTGATACATCTGGGGAATTAACTGGTGTAGGTATTCAGATTGCCCTGGATGAGGAAACAAAAAAGTTGATGGTGATTTCCCCCATTGAAGATACCCCAGCTTTTAAAGCGGGAATCCTGGCGAAGGATATCATTATCAAAATTGATGGCAAGAGTACCGAAGGTATGGATGTCAACGATGCAGTACAACTGATCCGAGGCAAGCCAGGGACTTCCGTGACTTTGACCATTCAGCGAGGCCAAAAGGTAGTAGACTATCCGATCACACGAGCTAGGATTGAAATCCACCCTGTAAAGTATAGCTATCGGGAAACTTCAGATGGTTATGGCATCGGCTACATTCGCCTTTCTCAATTTAGTGCTAACGCGGCCAAGGAGATGGGGGAAGCAATCCGAAAGTTAGAAGATCAGAACGTTAGTGGCTATGTTTTAGATCTCCGCTCTAACCCTGGGGGGCTACTTTATGCCAGCATTGAAATTGCTCGGATGTGGTTTGATTCTGGTACGATTGTGTCAACAGTTAATCGAATCGGCAAAGCCGAATACCAGAAAGCAATTAATCGCTCTCTGACTAATAAACCATTAGTGGTACTGGTGGATGGTGGTTCAGCCAGTGCTAGCGAAATTCTTTCGGGTGCTTTACAAGACAATCAACGTGCCATATTGGTAGGAACTAAGACTTTTGGTAAGGGCCTAGTCCAATCCGTCCGAGGGCTTGGAGATGGCTCAGGTCTGGCAGTAACTATTGCTAAGTACCTTACCCCTAGTGGTCGCGATATTAATAAGTCTGGAATTGAACCAGATATTGTGTTTGAGCTTTCGGATGAACAGCGTAAAGACTTGCAGAAAAATCGTGACAAAGTTGGCACCTTGGAAGATGCTCAGTATGCCAAAGCGTTTCAGATTTTGATGCAGGAAATTGCTGCCAAACAAGGCTCAAGGGCAGAAGGTAAAGCTCGTTAAGCCTTAAACCTTTCACTGATTGAGAGTGGGTCGAGTGTGGCAAGAGATGGGAGATTTTATGTTACCAATTCTCCCAACTACTTCTAATTGGTAATTGGTAATTGCTAATTAGTAATTGGTAATTAGTAATTGGTAATTGGCAAACACACTACGGTTATAAATTAAGATATTTTACTGATCCGAGATTCCTTGTTCCCCTTTCCCTTTCAAGGAAAGTATGATGTCGTAAGTTTATGTCTTAGTGTTATATTTGGTAAGTTATCGGGCTTTCCAAGTAGTGTATTCTGAGAAAAATTTTTGCTATTCCAGACTTAGTATACATTGAGTCAGCATTGTTTTGATGGAGCGGTCTTGTTGATAATTGAGACCGTTTTTTTTGTACCACAAGTCAGAATAATTACCAAATCATGAGGATCCTAGCCCGGTTCGTCGTCAGATCAATTTCCTTACTGAGCAAAAAGTAGAGACGTAGTATGCTAAATCTCTACTGGTCTGAAACTTTACTGAATCTTTATCAAAAGCAAACTGATTTGGTATTAATCTATGTAATTAACGTGAGTTAGTAAAAATGCCTAATTCCGTAAAGAAATAGGGGGTTAAGTAGATTCATGTCATTTAACCTCATAGTATTTTTTGATATCAAAAATCTACCACTTAATTAACCAGCATATGACTACCTCAAAGTCGATGAAAGAAAAATCAGTCCCTTTCATTCGAGCAGCAGTTGTTGTTTTAGGAACCTCAGTTGCTTTACAAGCCACTGCTTTAGAACCGGTGAGTGCAGCGACTTTTTCTGTAGGAAATAGCACTGGTGGTTTATTTGTAGCCGACTTTTTCCCACCAGGAGAAATCATAGATTTGCCATTTCCGGGTCAAAGTTTTACGCCCAATGTACCAGGTGATGCGGGGAGTGGCACAGCTCCCACATCCGGTTCGGTTTTGTTAAACTCATTTACCCTAGGCACTCAAAATTCGGGTATTGCCTATGTCTTTGACTCGCGATTCACAGGTATTCCTGCTGATTTATCCAGTCAAACGGTAGGAGTAAATGGTTTATTGGGGAGTAGTACCTCAGTCAGTAACGGTACATATAAATTTGCTGAAAATGGGCTCAAACTGGCTGACGTATCAGCAGAATACTTTGTTTATATAGATACCCGAGTAAACTTTGAGTTGGCCCAAGGAAACCCCTATACTGGTGGGACTGGGTTTGCTGCTGAAGACCCGATTAATCGTGATCCAACCTACATACTGGGGAGCGAAGCAGGGTTGGATGACCCGGATTTAGTGTTTTTTGCTAATTTGACCACTGTACCAGAACCTGTTTCAGGGCTGGGATTATTGGCCTTAGGTGCTTTAGGTACTGGTTTAACCCTTAAGAAAAAGCTAGTTTAGTTTGCCTCACAATCTAATTAGCTACAATAATTAGTCATACAAACCCCACTTGCTTCTGTTGTGGGGTTTGTTGTAAGCATTCAGCCCTCAGCTAATTGGCTACAGATGGTGCTACTTGAGGTGCTATCACCCATCTGAGCCTACTGATCAAAGAGGCTAGACTATCAATGAACCAACGATCAGCAGTAGTCCAGTTGAATAAAACTGCTGGAGACTGCGGAGCACTTGGCAATAGCGATCGCTATTTCCAAAAATCCGTGCCACCCAATCAGGGCCAGGGAGATGCAATAACTCTTTCCTCAGCTTTGCCTTGTAACTAAGCAGGCTTTCGGCTTCATCACCCAACCAGGATTCAATCGATTGGGATGTGGTAAGGGTAGCAGTCATAACCATAAGAGTTCATAGAAAAGTCACTCTACTTTTATTTTGACAATTTCTGATTGGGAAAGGGGCTTTAATAATAACTAATAATAACTGACTACTTACAGCTAGTTTGTGGATAATTTGTATTTCTATGGTAAGCCTCCATACAAATGACCCCTAAAAACTGATAAAAAATTTACGAATACTTCACCCTAAAGCTGGTATTATCTATACTCAGTTGTGTAACTAAATAGGGATAATATAAGTAAAGTTGTCGAAGAAGTACAACTGTTAACAAAAAAGCTAACCAAGAGAGGCGTGAGTGATGGCAACTACGACCATTTCCCAACGTGACCTTAACGCTCTCAGTGCAGAGGACGTTGCCAAGTTGGCTGCACGTCTAGAGCTGGATGATTACTCTAGCGCATTTGAAGGACTCAAAGATTGGCATCTGCTGCGGGCACTGGCGTTTCAGCGTCCAGAGTTAGCAGAACCCTATATCTACTTACTGGACATAGAAGCTTACGACGAGGCGTGAATAAGGGTAGAAAAGTTTTAATTGGTGTATGTGGGGGCATCGCTGCCTATAAAGTTTGTGAGGTTGTTTCTACCCTATTTAAGGCGGTCACTGAAGTAAGGGTAATTCTAACCCAGGGAGCTGAAAAATTTATCACTCCTTTGACTCTAAGTACCCTCTCTCGCCATCCAGCTTATACAGACAACGTATTCTGGCAAGCAAAGCACGAACGCCCGGTGCATATTGAATTAGGGGAATGGGCAGAAGTATTGGTGATTGCTCCTCTGACCGCTAATACCTTAGGTAAGTTGGCTTATGGCTTAGCAGATAACTTACTAACCAATACGGTTCTAGCGTCTAGTTGCCCTATTTTGTTGGCACCAGCGATGAATACAGATATGTGGAAGCAGCAGTCAGTGCAACGAAATTGGCAACAGCTGTTAAGTGACCCCAGGTATCATAGTGTTGGTCCAACAGCAGGACGGTTAGCATGCGATCGCATTGGTGCAGGACGGATGGCAGAACCAGAGGAGATAATCGCCTCTATCCAATCCCTGCTGTACACTGGTGGCAAACGAGACTTAACCGGTAAACAAGTCTTAATCAGTACTGGTGGCACTCGGGAATATATAGATCCAGTACGCTTTATCGGGAATCCCGCCACAGGCAAGATGGGACTAGCCCTAGCCCAAGCTGCCAGAAATCGGGGAGCAGTTGTCACCCTAGTTCATGGACCGGCTACTTGGGAAGCACCGATGGGTATCCGGACAGTTCCAGTAGTTAGTGCTACTGAGATGCATCGGGCAATGCTAGCAGATTTTCCCAATGCTGATTTGATTGTGATGGCAGCAGCGGTAGCAGATGTAACCCCCGGAATCTACCAGGATATGAAGATACCGAAGCATGGACTTCCTGCTGCTCTACCCCTAAAACCGGTGCCAGATATCCTAGCTGAATTGGGACGACTGAAACAGCCCCATCAGTACTTAGTTGGATTTGCAGCACAGACTGGAGATATTATCAAACCTGCGTTACAAAAATTAAACAAAAAGCGATTGGATGCAATTGTAGCTAACCCAGTTGACAAACCAAACGCTGGTTTTGGCAGTGATACCAACCAGGCAATTTTGATTGATAAAACAGGACGGCATCAACAGATTAATCGCTGCACTAAATTAGAGTTAGCTCACCGTTTATTTTATTTTATCCAAAACAGTCCCGAGGACAATAGTAATGTAAAGTATCAAATAATTACTAGATAACTAGTATTACTATAAGTAGTCGGACACAAGTTTTGGGCTCTTTGTAAAGTTTTGTAAGCACAGCCAAAACGCTTCAGGGTAAGCGCAAGAAAAAATTGCCCATAATGTGCATTGGCTGGATATCGGTTGAGCGTGGCTCGAAACCCCTATAATCTGGTAGAACTTTATTCTCAATAGAGTTGGCTTGTTGATAATAATGCCCTTTTTTTCTCAATAAGCTACAGCTTATTGATTCTTGCGCTTACCCTGCCAAAACGCTTGTGGCACAATAATAAATAATAATTAGCCTTGTTGTTACATTTATTAATACAGAACTGTTAGTGATCTACTTTAAACTAGTAGATATAATAATTCCAATCAAAAATAGACTTTTTGTATTATGTCTACACGTTTATCTACTACTCTTATAATTCCACTTATTGCCTCGGGACTATTAACGGCATTCCTTCCTAGAGCAGCTAGGGCAGAAAGACCTACCTGGGGTACTGGTTCTGGTTGGTCAGCTGTTAGCACAACTAGCCGGACAGCTTGTGAATTAAAAGCACTCGAAAAATTCAAAAAGTACGAAGCTGCAGGAAAGTTACAAAACGGAACTGTAAGACGTTTGCGAATGTCTGGTGTAGAAGGTCGAATGCAGGGTAAAGATGCAATGTTCGTTTTACTTTGTGCCCCTGATGGAGATGCTGTCTATGTATTCGACGTTTGTCCTGTGAGTGTTTGTAGAGAAAGTTCAGTAATTAATTTGCGTAATGAATTGGGTCAAACGATGGTTTGGTAATAACGCCCAAGAACATTTGTGTTGGCTTACGCTATCGCGATGCTGTTGGCGAAATATAACTTCACACGCTGAAACCCTTGTGATTTAGCGATCACTCATCAAACCATTATGTAGTTTTGTTAAGCGAATAACAGCATAATAATGCTTTCAGAAAGCGCGGTTTTATACACACTATGTTCGGTAGAGTCCCTTTTTTTTGAGTTATGACCCGATTTTGAAAACATCGGGCATAACTCAAAAAATTGGACGGAATTGACCGGTGATATCGTCTTATAGATAAGGATACTAAAGACAGAACATAAAATTTTTTCCAAAGTCCAATCAACTGTAAATCAATAGCAATCCTAAATCAATTGAGAGAATGTTTGTTCCCTGTTCCCTACTCCCTGCTCCGAAGTCCCTGTTCCCTTTGCTAAACTAATTAGCTCAATGTTTCCACTAACTTAGCTACTCGTTCTTTAATTTCATCTCGGACACGGCGAAACGTCTCTAGTAGTTGCCCATCAGGATCATCAAGCTGCCAATCTTCAAACACATCTCGTAATACCCAGGCTTCTGGTAAATTAACACCACAGCCGCACAAGGAAATTACAGCATCATAGTCTTCAGCCTTGAAATCCTTTAAAGGATTAGACGTCTGGTCTCTAATATCTATATTAATTTCATCCATTACTTGAATTGCTGTAGGATGAACTCGGCTTGCTTCTAGTCCAGAACTAGTAACAGAAATCTTTCCTTCTCCTAAGGTTCTAGCAAACCCCTCCGCCATTTGAGAGCGGCAGGAATTTCTTTTACAAACAAACATGATTTGTTTCATAGTAATTTGTTAGTTTTTAGTTGTTAGTTTTTAGTTGTTAATTTTTAGCTAGCTATGGTTTTATTGAATATCCCTAAATCCATGGGAAAGTTGCCGATAGGCAATCACGGCTAATTGCGCTCCTACAATTGGGGCAACCCAATAAATCCATTGATGTTGCCAAATCCCAGCTACTAGGGCTGGCCCCAATGAACGGGCTGGATTCATGCTGGCACCGGTAATTGGTCCGAAGCAAGCGGCTTCTAATGCTACGGTTAAGCCAATAGCCAAACCAGCAAAGCCAATGGGAGCACGGCGGTCGAGACCAGAGCCTAAGATCACAAACATTAAGATAAACGTGAGTACTACTTCCAGGACTAAGGATTGAAACCAGTTCCCTTGTAGAGGCAGAGTTGCGCCAAGATCAGCAACATACCCCAGTGTCAACAACAGTAATGTTGAAGCAGCGATCGCACCAATACATTGAGCCAGGATATAAGGTAACACTTTGCGAGCGGGAAAAAAGCCACTAGCCCAGAAAGCAAGAGTCACAGCTGGGTTAATATGGGCATCGCTAATATGTCCTGTGGCATAGATTAAAGCAGCGACCACTGCTCCAAAAACAAAACTGACGCCCAGATGAGTTAAGGCTCCACTAGTGATGTGATTAACCATGACAGCACCAGTGCCAAAAAAGACTAAGATAAATGTAGCCATGCCTTCAGTTACTGCCTCTCGCCAGCAATGGGATATTAAGGGCCCGAGAGTTTGTTTGGGTATCAGTTTGCGGATTCTCATTTAATGGTGATCTAATTTATCCACAGCAGGAGGATGTCACAGTATTGGATTCCTGCTGAGAATTGTCGGTAATCTTGAGATTCATCTCGGGTGAAGTATCTTCGACGTTCACCACAAATACTTCCCAGCGGTTACCATCTGGGTCACTTATCCAAACTTTATCCTGGATGGCATAGCAACAGTGAGTGTTCTTTTCCTCTAACACCTCTAGTCCTGCAGCTTGAAAACGCTTGATCTGAGCTTGTACGTCTTCTGTCGTTTCAACCTGTATACCTAGATGAGATAATGTCCCACCAGAGTGCATGTTGGGGTTGAGTTCTAGGGTGAGATTGAGGGGCGGATTTGCCAAATCAAATTTGGCGTAGTCAGCTTTGTATTTAACTGGAGATACACCAAACATTGCCTGGTAAAAGGTGACAGATTTGTGAAGGTCAGTGACATTCAGGGAGACATGAGTTTTGAGAGTAGCCATGAAGAACCCTCCTGTTTTACTAATTAGTTAATCCTAATATATCAAAAAAAATTGATTTATTGCTTAAACAATAGTTAAGCCATCGGCTGAATTGGCTAATGGTATTGGGCTAATGGTATTAGGTACATCAAAAGCAGTCTAGACCCTAAGCTAGTCTGAGCAACAACTACGGGTAGGTACCATCACAGCTGTGCGACGAAATTCTGCCAAATATTGCTCTAAAACCACAAACTGGGGCAAATTCAGGCTGTAGTACATCCACCTTCCCTGTTGGCGGGGGCGAATCAGACCAGCTTGTTTAAGGGTTTTCAGGTGAAATGATAGTTTTGATTGCTGGACATTTAAGCGATCGCATAAATCACAAACACACAACTCTTGCGATCTCAGTAGCTCAATCACTGCCAGGCGCAGGGGATCGGAAAGAGCATGGAAGCCAGCGAGGATAGTAGTGGAGTCTGGAGCAGAAGTGGCTTGCATCAATTTTTATTGAATTATTCTGTGGGTTGGACATCGATAAATTTAAGTAATCGCACTTTTGGTTCAGATAGATTACTATACTTCTTAGCTGTGTCTTCTATTTGCTTCAGTTGTCCTAGTGCTTTGCTACAAGAGAAACCAAATTGAGCTTTGACGCGATCACTACCATCGTTAAGCGCAGTTCGAGATAGTGCCACAAATTCCGACAGAGAATAGTCTTGCTCAGCATTAAAATATTTCTTGACTACTAGAGAAGGAGAATAGCAAAGTTCCTGATAACCATCAGGCCATTCAATCTGGAAGTGAGTTTCAGGCATCTTCTTATCTGATCGGATTTTATATTTTAGACTTGGAATTTTTTATTTAATTAATTATAACGATAAACTTGAACAAAGACTTGCCGTCCAGTCAAGGGCTAACCTCTGCTTCCTTTTGCTTTTAAAAATACCCTTTCCCGCATTTACAGCGACCAATTTCAAAAATACTAAACTGAAGTTTCTGGCAATATTTCTCAGTCAACCAGATCCGGTATAATTGGAATCTGTGGCACACATATAACGTTTAGGCGACCCATGTAGCGGTCGCGGTTATCGGTAATTTGTGGTATTGAAAACACTAGCAATTGTTAAAAGTCTTTAACAAACTCTGAAACAATCTCATCCCATCGATATTGCCTAACATCGGATCAGCTGCTCGTTCTGGATGGGGCATCATACCCAAAATTTTGCCAGTGGTATCACAAATTCCGGCAATGTTATTTAGGGAACCATTGGGATTACCTATTGTCTCTATCTCTCCTGAAACAGTAGCGTAACGAAACAATACTTGACCATTGTCTTCGAGAGCTTTGAGAGTTTCAGCATCAGCGTAGTAGCGCCCTTCACCATGGGCAATAGGTAGACTTATAATTTCTCCTGGGTGATAAGCTGTAGTCCAATATAAATCATTGCGCTCTACTTTAACTGGAACGCGATCGCAAATAAAATGTAAGTCCCGATTTCTGACTAATGCCCCTGGTAACATCCCCATTTCGGTCAGCATCTGGAAGCCATTACAAATGCCCAAGACAAATTTACCCTGTTTAGCATGGTCTACCACCATTGGCATCACTGGAGAAAACTGAGCAATTGCGCCACAGCGCAGGTAATCCCCATAGCTAAAGCCCCCAGGGAGTACCACCACATCTAAGTCAGAAATATCGGTTTCTTGATGCCAAACCATCCTGGTTGGACATTGGAGTAAGCTAGTTGTAACATAGGCCATATCGCGATCGCAGTTTGACCCAGGAAAGACCACCACCCCAAATTTCATGCTTCCACTCCTAGTTGTGCTGACATCTCAACCAATTCAAAGCGATAATTTTCAATAACTGGGTTGGCTAAGAGCTGGTCGCAGATCTGATTCAATTGCTCTCGCGCCGTATCTTCATTAGCAGCACTCAGCCTCAGTTCGATATATTTACCAATACGCACCTGTTCTACACTCTCGTAGCCTAGCTGCTTCAGTCCTGACTCAACAGCTACACCGGCTGGATCCAATACGGAATTTCTAAGTGTAACATAAATAGAAGCCTGATATTTTTTAATCACAACTCTCCCCTTTCACTGTATAATGATAATGGATATAATATCAAGGATGAACGATCAAGGATTAAAAAAGTCTATCAATTAGGTTACTGATAGGTTACTGAGCAACTAGTATTTTTTTGAGCTAGTATTTTTTGAGCTAGTATTTTTTTTAGCTGCCACAGCGTGTAACTAGGGCTAGCCTAATCCTGGGATTTGGGCACAGCCGCGATCATTATTGCTCATGATCCGTTGATCATTAATCCTTCTTTACAGTTTGAACCAACAAGCACCATTAACATCAAAAAATTTCTAGGATATTAAAAAAAGATTAATGAAAGGCCAACGCACCCGCTCCCAAGAGCGAATTCTGAAACTGCTCACAACCTTGAATCGGGCTATGTCGGCCCAAGATCTTTATGTCGAGCTGCGCAAACGTAAGCAATCTATGGGTTTGGCTACAGTTTACCGCGCTTTGGATGCTTTAAAACTGGAAGGAATGGTGCAAGTCCGGACTCTTGGTAGTGGAGAATCCCTCTACAGTGGTGTACAAGAGGATCAACATCACCTCACTTGTCTCAATTGTGGCATGTCTATTCCCATTGAGGAATGTCCCATACCTCAATTACAGAAGAAGTTGCAAAATTCTTATCAATTCACTATTTTTTACCATACCTTGGAATTTTTTGGATTATGTGAACAGTGTTCTGTAACCAATGCTACAGAATATCAAGATTCAGAATGAGATAATACCGTAATCACCTAAAACAGCCCTGCTAACAGAAGCTTGGTGATGCTGGCGACGCCCTTACCTAACCAAAGACACCATATCAGTACAATGTACAATGTTCCATTGTACACAGATTAACTGTCCTCTACATCATTAACATAAAAAGCTTAAAAAGCTTAAAAAGGGGTGATAAGTACTGTAGAGGGATAGTCTCAATTGGCTTTTGCCAGACTTTCAGCCTCGAAGGTGCTAATTGATTTTAACAGGTGCTTGTGTTATGGCTAATATCAGGGAAGTTGTACAAAAAGCACTCAAAACTCGCTATTTGAGTGTGACAGAAGAAGATAAGCTACGGCAGCTTCTAACCAGAAAATATCCACTGGAAGACTTAAATGCCTTCATGAAGCTACAGCTAGCTGTGATGAATGGTTATGTTAAGCAAGAATCTCGTGAGATGTTCTGTTCCAAGGAACTTTCTCAAGGGATTTAGCTAAGACCGCGATTCATCCCACACCTCAATGCGCATTGAGGTGTGGGATGAATCGCGGACAGGAACTGTGTTGCATAGGTTGAAGAATGCTATAATGAAAATAGTAGGGAAGACAAATTAAGAGCTAACTGCCACCTACGTACCTCAAAATTGAACTTTTTTGTGTTGTTCCGGTGGGTCGGGGCATCCCGGAGACGAAACCTTAGAATAGGGCAGCCTTAATCATAAAGTTTTAACTCTTTACCCATAGCCGACTAACCATAAAGGCTGCCCTATTCTTGCGGTAACTTCTGACCGTATCGTTAATAAAGCTTGCCGAACGCGCCCCGCGTGGCCTACGGCCTTGTATCCTAACCAATGGGCGGAGTTGGCAAGAAGCCCACACTGACCTATCGGTTCAGTGTGGGAGTATGTCACGTATTCTGTGGTTATCCCACGGCCAACGGGTTCAAACCGCGTTGGCTTTAACCGCTGTCAATAGACTCCTATATCCCTTGGCTGTCTTAACAGCTGTGGATTTGCTTGATTGGAAGATTTTTTATGTTTAGACACAAGCCCCACCTAAACGGGGATACCCGTTTAGGTGGGGCTTATTGACGCTGAACTTTACCTTTGATTCATCTCAATACCTAGGGAATTGGGATTAACCTTGTCTCCATCACCAACAATCGAACGCATCCCTTCAATGGTTGCTGGAATGCTGCGAGGGTCCATGAACATCACTTTACTACTCTCGCTAGTACCAACTTGCATACCCATATCGATATAATTCTGAGCCAGTAAAAACTGGAGGGCATCACGAGCATTCGGGTCATTATCAAGAGTCTTAGCCACAATTTTGAGAGCCTCAGCAGTGGCTTGTGCCTTGAGAACCTGCTGCTGTCGTTCTGCCTGAGCTTTCAGAACTATTGCCTGTTGTTGGGCTTCAGCGTCCATAATCGCAGCTTTTTTACGGGCTCCAGCATCTAACTCTAGTGCCTCGGCCTTACCTCTGGCAGTGTTAACCGCAGATTCTCGTTCCCCTTCAGAGGTCAAAATTGCCGCCCGTTTACGCCGTTCTGCGGACATCTGTAACTCCATTGAGTCCTGCACTGCCTGAGATGGCACAATGTCCCGCAGTTCCACCCGGGTGACTTTAACTCCCCAAGGATCAGTGGAAATGTCTAATTCCCGCAGTAGGGTTTCATTGATTTGAGAGCGAGCAGTAAAGGTTTGATCCAGTTCCAGTTTCCCCATTTCAGCTCGAATCTGGGTCAGCACCAAATTCTGCATGGCGGAGCGCAGGTCTTCAACCTTATAGTAGGCTTTCTCCATATCCATGATCCGCCAGTACACCACAGCGTCAACGGTAATGGAAACATTATCGGAGGTGATACAAGGCTGAGGTGGCACATCAAGGACTTTTTCCCGAATGGTTTGCTGGAAAACCACCCGCTCAATCACGGGAATGACAAAGTTGAGCCCAGGTTCGAGTTTTTTGCCACTATATTTTCCCAATCGTTCCACTAAGGCTTGGTTTCCTTGATTAATAATCTTGACGGAACCGAAAAGACCTGAACCGCCCAAAGCTAAAAACACAAGCAAAAACCACTGTGACACGCTCTTTCCTCCATTTCTGGTAGTGTTTTACAAATTTGTTGTTAGAGGGGGAGCGGATGGGTGGGGGAGGGCAGAAAACTGATTTAGTCTGATTCTCAAGTGCTTGAAGCTGACTCTATTCCCATCTGCCCAACCTGACTTTTTAACCTATCTTTTGTCAAAAAACAGTGGACTGGGTTAGAAGGGAGACTCCCAACAACTAGTCACTAGGGGGAGTAATAAATCTACCGTTGACTCTATTACCCCATCACCCTATTAACCCATCACTATCCCCTGAACCTGGCAGAGCACCCTTGGTCGATCAACTTCAGTCATGCAATAGGTGATGAGGCACAACAATCAGGGTAGTGCCTTCCCTACGCACTACGTAGACTTTTTGGTTGGGTGCGATCGCATCTGCATAGTCTTCACAACGGGCACGCCATGAGTTGCCTTCATAGAGTACCCGCCCAGTTTGCCCTGGCAGAATTTCTGTCAAGGTTTGAGCTTCCATCGCATCCAAATTTTTGCCCACTCTAGCAGGGGGCATCAGGCGACGGGATAAAAAGACTGAGGCAGTGGAAAGCAGCAACCATAACCCCACTTGTAGGGTATAAGATATGGGCAAAATCGAGATCACAAATGCTACGACCAAAGCACTGATGCCCATCATGAAAGCAACAAATGCTGTTGGCACAAACAGCTCGACTAAGCACAGCATTGACCCGGCAATTAGCCAAAGCATCGAGGAACTTACCATCGGCTCATAATATACAGGGTATGGGGTAAGTAGTTGCGGGTAACTCTAATTTATTTTGTCTGACGTCAGACAAAGATATAGGTTGCTGAGTTATGTTAATTTTCTTGAATCTACTAGACAACTTTGAGAGAAAATGTTTAAAAGCTCAAACAACCCCTCTTGTGACATACTCCTAAACTGAACTCGCCGAGTCAGTGTAGGCTTCTTGCCAACTCCACCCAACGGGAACGGATACAAGGCCGTAGGCCACGCGGGGCGCGTTCGGCAAGCAATATTTACGACACGAGATGCCCCTCCGCGCCGGAACAATACAAAAAAGTTCTATTTTTAGGTAGTAGGTGGCGGTTAGCTCTTAATTTGATTACCCTACTATGTTCATTATAGATGATCACAAAGTATCAAAGTTCTTGTCTGCCATTCATCCCACGCCGACATGCAAGTGGGGACGTGGGGCATAAGCGCGGACCAATGCTAATTTATCTCAGCCGTCTAGAATTTGACCGTATAGCCGTAAATTAACTTCATAGGTATTAGCCGTGGATCGTTATCTTTGGGCAGTTGGTTCTGCTGCCGTAGAGCTACCAGTTGGAGAACAAGTGGCAGACCGCTACCAGGTAGTTGCCCCGCAAATTTGGCAGGATATGCAGCCAGAACTGCCACCGGATTTTCCCGAACAAATCAACGGCCATATCCTTCCTTACCTACGCTTGTATCCCCACTGCCTCCATGTGCCAGAGGTTTATGGGATATGCCAGTTGCCACAGCAACGGAATTTTCTGTCTACACCTGGTCAAGATGTAGTCATTTTGCTAGAAAATGCCCCCATTGATGCCAATGGCAACTTATATCCCTCAATGGAGTCGATGTGGACTTCTGCTACCGCAGTGCGTCAAGTCTATTGGCTTTGGCAAATTTGGGAATTATGGATACCCTTATCAGAATTGGGTGTGGCTTCTAGCCTGTTAGTGCCAACTAATTTGCGAGTTGAAGGGTGGCGGCTGCGACTGCGGGAATTATATCGCGATACAATGGCTGATACGAGTCTATCACCAGTTGTACCGTCTAATGGTCTAGAGGATAGGGGATTTGATACATTGGTTTCCCGAGACTCCCCTGCCGAACCGACTTCTGTGAGTGAACCCTCTGTGGATGCTAGTCTTAAACAGCTAGGAGAGTGCTGGGAAGCTTGGTGTCGCACAGCTTCAGTTTCTGTGGCGGATCCGCTACAAGCTATTGCCCAACACCTGCAAACTGAACACCCCTCCTTAAGTGCGATCGCATCCCAACTTAATCACCTATTACTTGAGCAAGCTGCTCAGCACCCGTTGCGGTTACAGATTGCTGGTATCACCGCAACTGGTTCAAGTCACAGCCACAATGAAGACAGTTGCTATCCCACTAAGGCTGACTTGATTAAGCACCCAGAGCAACCCCAAGACCCCTTGATTCCCCACCTGTCGATTATTTGTGATGGCATTGGTGGTCACGAAGGGGGGGAAATTGCTAGTCAGTTAGCACTACAGTCGATTAAATTACAGGTTCGGGCATTACTGGCTGAGTTGAACGAAGATCCGGAGCTGATGACACCAGAACTGGTAACTGAGAATCTATCAGCAATTATCCGGGTTGCTAATAACATGATTTCTTCTCGCAACGATCAACAAGAACGAGAATCCCGGCGTCGCATGGCTACTACCTTAACCCTAGCGCTACAACTACCCCAAATGGTGAATACACCAGAAGGGAAAACCAATGGTCACGAAATCTATATCGCTAGTGTAGGAGATAGTCGTGCTTACTGGCTTACTCCCGACTATTGCCAGCAGCTAACTGTGGATGATGATGTGGCTACTCGGGAGGTCAAGCTTGGTCGTAGTCTTTATCGACAAGCGTTGCAGCGATCTGATGCACAAGCACTCACTCAAGCCTTAGGGACAAAGGAGGCTGAATTACTTCGTCCCACTGTGCGACGCTTTATTTTGGAAGAAGATGGCTTGCTGCTGCTGTGTTCCGATGGCTTGAGCAACAACAACTTGATTGAAAAATTTGGTCGAGATTTACCCGAAAAAGTCAATAGCCACCGACTTTCCGTGGAATCGGCGGCTGAGTCTTTAATTGACCTGGCCTTTAAACATAATGGTCAAGATGACATTTCGGTGGTGCTAACATACTGTGCTGTCTCTCCCCAATATCCGACAGTGCTAAATTTGGGAGACATCTCTAGCTCTAAAGAACTACAGGTGGTTAATCTGGGGCAGCAAACCGCTCTGACTCCATCACTACCAGCGGAAATAACCACAACCAATGATAATAAACCCGAAACCACCCGCTCATACCGGGATTGGATAAGAGCCTTGTTTGGGCTGCTGGGGGTAGTCGGTATACTAGTTGGTGCTGGGGCTATTTTACTGACTACCCAATGGATACTAGCTCCTGAGGGCTTCCAGAAAATGCGCGATCGCTTTTTACCATCACCCGATCCAAATCTACCACAGTCTTCACCTACCGAGCAGGAGCTCCCAGACAACTAAGGGTGAAACTAAGGGTGAAAAAACCTTACATTATAATTTTCACCGATAATCACCGGCATCAGACCAGGGAAGCAATTCCAATAAACCTAAATTTTGTTGATGCTCACAACTGTGCTAAATGTAAACAACCCACTCTGTGAGACAATAAGAAGGTTGCCTGAGCCCACCCTAGCTTAGGTAAGGGATGTCCGTATAATAGTTAGAGTTACTTATATGAAAGTTGGCGATCGCGTCCGAGTCAAAGAATCAGTTGTGGTATATACCCATCCCGAACACAGAAATAAACCTTTTGATATTAAAGGTCTCGAAGGGGAAGTTACCGGAATAATTTCTGAGTGGCAAGGTAGGCCCGTCAGCGCCAATTTACCAATACAAGTCAAATTTGACAAAAAATTTAAAAAAGTTCACTTCCGTGAAGATGAACTAGAAATTATCCCCTAGGCGGCTATATTATTAGCTAATACTATAGAAACCAATCATAATCACCATCACAGGGATTTTTAAACAGGTCTGCACGGATAGGATTAAGTTAGATTCTTACTGTATCTATTGATATCTATTACTATCCGTGTTTACTTTAATTAGTTAAACCATCTTTTAAGATAATAAGCTAGACTTGTAGTCTAATCTACCTCTGAGTTGCGGCGACTGAACCAACGAAAAATGTTGATGTCACCGCGCATTTTTTCTAATTCCTCTTGATGGCTTTGTGCTGTAAAATAATACCACTGGCAATAGTCTTCAAATTCTTGTCGATGCTCTACTTCCTGGCTAAAGTCATAAGCTAGCTGGTAAGTGGCAAACATATCGGCTGCTGGTGGTGGTGCTGGGACAATCCGTTGGAATTCTTCTGGCATAGTAACTAGGCAAATAATCAAGGATAATATTTCAGCAATAATGTCATACCCAACCACGAATGCGATAAGCGACTATACCAATGTATTCCTTGATAGCACGGGTAATCCTAGACAATTGCTCAGCATTTGGCAGAGAATGTAGCAAAGCAGCTTGACTACTGCTGCTAGGTTCATCCAGTTCATGTTGGGACACTAGAAAATCTGTTGGTGCTGGGATCACATCAATACCCTGACGCCGGAACACTAGGACAGAACGAGGCATATGGATGGCTGAAGTTACCAATAATACCTTGGGAAAATCCCGCTGATCCAAAATTTTCCGCACATTGACCGCATTTTGGTGAGTGTTTAAAGACCTAGACTCTTGAATGATAGCGGCTCTTGGAACACCCAGGTCTTCTAGAATCTGTGCCATGTCTTCTGATTCAGGAGCCAACCGTTGTGAGGATTGACCAGACTCGGAAGAAAGTCGTTGGCTAGAGTTATTACTACTGGAACCCCAAACAATCCGACCACCAGCAGGAATCACCCAGGGAGCTTTCCCTTCACGGTATAGCTGAGCACCATAGAGAACGCGATCGCCTGCTTCATCCACTTCTGGAGTAGGTCGTGGTGGAAAAGGTGGTTTAGTCGCTCCCCCCAAGATCACAATCGCATCAGCCTCAGGTAATTCTGAATTAGGAATATATTGCCACTCCAGAGAGCGTATTAAGCTGTTAGTCACCCAAGTATTACTTGAGACCAACAACACAATTAATGCTAAAGCCACCGGTATCGGAACCCAGCGAGGGTTGCGCCACGACATTACTAAAGCTACTACCAGTAGCACACAAGCCAGGCCCAAGGGATACAGAAAGAGTGGCAATAGCTTTGAGAGAAATAGAAACATGTTAGATTTTAGTTCTAAGTCGGAAAGTACTCAATCCAAAGCAAGTTCTTCTAGATTAGCCCTAGCTTAAATCTCTTGGTATTTTCTTTTGACCAATAAGCAATAATTAATTACTCTTGCTTAACGTCTAAAAAATCTACTAATAGGATTGAGTGACCCTTCTGAGCGGCTCTTTTCTCTAGCTTGTCGTTCTTGTACAGCTAAACGGATGCCCGTTAAGTCAGAACTACCTTCCTCGGTATACTCTGCTTGCTGGGGTTGTGAGTCCCTGGGTTTGTCTGGGTGGTGCCACCAGTCAACTATCAAACCACCGGCGAAAGCGCCAATGCCACCAAATAGTAAGCTGAATTCGATTGGGTATCCCAGAAAGGCAAGGGCTAAGATAAAAAACACCAAAATTTGAAGCCCGCTTAAAAAACCGTCTTTCTTACCGTTCATGTGATTAAATATAAGGTATGTAGCTGTTTTGTTTCTAGGTTAGAGGTTAGAGGTTATAGGTTATAGGGACTAGCTCGCGACCATCCCTTTGCCGCTTATCCTGTTATTTAACCTTCCCCCTGTGCCATATCAACGCATTATATTTTACCAAAGCCAATTAAACTAAAACGATTAGTCACAAGTGCCGCTAGAGCAGCTATTGGGTTTCAGCTTTTCGAGAAAGTAACCATAGTCTTTCTCAACTTGATCAGCATAAGTCAAAGCCACTTCCCTTACCAATTGCCGAAACTCCTTGTGGCGACCGTCAGTCAACTCATCCACCTGTTTGTCTATGGAATAAGGCACTAAGGCAGCATCAAAATCTTTGTCAGCTCGGGCGTGAGCTGTTGCTAACACTTGACCCCATTGTTCAGCTAGCTTAACAAAACGTTTCTCTTTGGTTAGCTCAGTGATATCAAAGGTTTCCTTAAATGGCGATCGCTCTCGCACTGAGTAATACCCATCCCCAAGTTTCATCCAGCCCAGGTGATTATCGGTGTGCTTGGTTAAGGCTCGATAGGCTAAAGCATGACGTTGACCCTCATTGTTAAAATTTTTATCATACTTTTCCCGTTCCTGCTGACTCAGGTAATCATAGGCAGTAGGGGAAGATTGGAATTTAATGTCCAAGATCCGGTCATCATCCTGGGAAGAGGTCTCACCCTCAATCAGGAGATAATAGCGTGGTATTCCTAAGGAACCAGTGCCAGCCAGTAAACGTTGCGCAATATCTTTGACTCGGAAGTAGTTTTTATCATATTTAAACTTTTTTGTCAAGGTTTTCTGATAATCTGCGATCGCATTCTCAATATCCTGTCCCTCGGAAGCAGTAGGTTTGCCTAACTTAACCTTGGATAGATTGAAGCGACGCTGATTTGGGTCCAGTTCTGTCCATTTTTTCAACATTTTTTGGCGGCTTTCGCTGGCTTCGACTCCTTCTAGGAAGTCATCCAACTTCCCATAAGTATTGTCTTTAGTGAAGTAAGTCTCCAGTTCACGATCATTACCGCGATAGGAGGCCATAGTATCAAGATAGGACTCACTAAAGGCATCAATCCCGTTGTTCTGTTCCTCAGCAGACAAACCATTCTGACGACCGACCAATGCTAAACTAGCTGCCATGCGCCAGACATCATATTGGTAATCGGCAATAATTCCATCATCAAAGTCATCGAGTGAGTAAACGATTTCCCCTCGATTATTATCATATGCCCCAAAGTTCTCGGCATGCATATCCCCCGATAACCAAATCTTGGTTTTGGCATTTCCAAAATCCTTGAGGCGATTATCCCCAGCGAAATCTTTCCAAAATAGTTGGTTAGTGCCACGGTAGAAGACAAATTTAGAACAAGCCATTTTGCAATATTTAGTTTCTCGATCTTGCTTGGAAATGCCAGTGTTTGCCTCCTCAATCGTTTTCACGACTACCGTTGCACGATCCTTGGTTTTCATTGGGGGGTCTTGTCGGTCGGGGGAGGAACAGGATAGGTTAGTCAGTAAAAGTAGGATTGCGATCGCACTCACATAAACTGGTTGTTTACAAGTCTTCATCATTATTACCTTACTCTATGAAACATCAAGCAATAGATCTCTAATAGCAAAGGGAACAGGGAACAGCGGATCTGGGAACAGGCAATATGGCATCAAAAATTATCACAATTCATTTAAGATCCCTAAAGAGGCTATTCGTTTACGTTTCTTCATGTTTAGTTTTCTTGACAGCTTACTGGGTTTCATAGTTCGTAAAAGGTTGGCTTATTGCTAGGTAAGGGAGTTTTCAGGGATAAATATGGTATAATCCATAGATTACCGCACTTTACGCTTTTTGCGCTTAGGATTGTGCATAAGATTTACTAAAATTAGATACCAAGACAATGGCTGGAAACAGAATCAGGGTTGCTAAAGATAAGGCGGCTTTGGTGAAAGACCTAACCGCTTCCGATGGAAAAACCGGACCGTTTCAGACTTATGCTGATGTGATGGTGTTTGCAGCTGCTTTAGGAGTAAAGCGTAAAAAGCGATCGCCCCTGAAGGTAATTTCTAAACGAGAACCTGGTCCGATTGGATTGGAAATTTTTGTCTCAAGGGGATATGAGGTAGTAATTAAATTAATTGCGATCGCTGAGATTAAAGATACTAAAATTCTCTCTTCTATCGATAAAGAGTCTGAGGAAAAACGCATCTATATTTTTGAGGAGTATGCCAATGGAGGGCTTGATATTTTGCGCAATGAGTTGCGGGGAGCAGTAGACTATTCCGAGCGACTTTTGTTAATTTTAAATACTGATAGGTATAAGAAGAAAGAATCTATAGAAAATGAGCAACAGGAGTTTGATTTGAGTCGATTTTTGTAATGTCAGCATTCAGCTATCAGCTATCAGCCGTCAGCCGTCAGCTGTCAGCCGTCAGCTGTCAGCAATCAGTAGGTGCGTAGTGGACTGGCACACCTTAAATGTTGCTTTATAAAAATACCATGATCTAGTTTTAACAAGGGTTTAGCTGAAAAAGCTATTGCACTATTTTAGCTGTGCCAGTCCAGTAGGGTGCGTTAGGGGCGGGCTTGCCATCATGTTCAACACCGAGCGCCAGTGTTAGGTTGCTGCCCGTAACGCACCACCCAAGAGCTCGCCGTGATTTTCTGCCTCTTCAGCAGTGTTGGGTTGCTGCCCGGGAATTGAAACGGGCAAGATGCCGGTTCCACCCCTGATGCTCGTTCCACCCCTGATGCCCGTTCCACCCATCAGGTCAAATAGCAAATATGAGATGCACCCGGCAATGGATTTGTCAGGGATGTAATTGCTAATTTTAGTAGACCTCTTGCAAAAGTATTGTTCTGATAGTGTTCTTGATGCAGTCGCTCCTGGGGGAAACCACGGCAGTCGCTCATGGGGGGAACCCCCAAGACCGCGCTGCCTCCCCAAGACCGTAATGGTGCGCTTTCCGTAGGCGAATTAAATTCGCCACGGGTCGCACCTCTGCATCGCTTTGGGTCAATTCTTGTCCACTGTTCCCTGTTCCCGTCTTGATGCAGTCGCTCATGGGGGAAACCCCCAAGACCGCGCTGCATCGCTGTTCCCTGTTCCCGACTTCTGCAAGAAGTCTAGTAATTCCGTTACAACTGAGGTGGTAATCCTACCTCCTTCGGTTTCACAAACTTGCCCTCAAAGCTGATCGCTTGATCTTTGCTAACACTCCTGGCATTAGCTACAGCTATGCGCAGTTGAGCACGTTCCATACGCTCTGTAACACCACCCAAAAGATATAACATCACTTTGCAGGCTAACTCTCGTCCAGAAACTAGTACTCGCTTTCGATTTGGCTCATACAAAATGCCGTACCAAGGGGATTGTGGGTGATCTATCTGACTAAAGCCACCCGAACCATCGTATTTTTGAAGTTTCTCGAAGATGGTTTTGAGAGAGAAATCCTGGTTAAATACTAGAATACCCAAAGCTTGAACTAGGGCGATTTGTCCTACTGGACGGAATAGCATGTTTCCTTCTCCTCCACCCCTTTCATGGTTAAACCGACGCAGTTGAGGTGTTTCTTTTCCATGTTCGAGCTTTTGATAGCTGGGTAAACTAGCTAGATAGTCGAAAAGCTCTGTCAATGTCTTAGTTCCCATCTCTAGCTCTTCATCTTCAGGACGCATGGGAATTAGACCTTTCTCACAAGGTTTCCAGTGAGGGAATTGGTAGCCCAAATACAGCTCAGATATATGTTTGAGAGCTTGTAAAGTAGTCAAGACTGTTGACTTAGCTGAAACCGTAGCACTATCCCAATTAACCCGAGGATTACGATTTTCCATCTCCCTCAGCAGAGGATGACTCATGGCAATTTTTCTAGCAACGATTGAGAAGCCATCGTCTTCATTGAGCAACGCTAGTTGTCCTTTGCTCAACCTTACTGCCATCAGGTTAACGTGAGCAAAGATCGAGCGGATGCGTCGCCGTGCTTCTTCACGAGTTTCTCCCTGAACCACAGCAGGAATGAACTCAATACCAATTTTTTCTGTGGCTAGACTTTGCAGATAACCTGGCGAGATGTGATACTCCTCCATCAAGTCATCAACTGTAATCAGGGAGCCGATTGGCTTTTTGCCTTTGCTATATTTCTGGAGCGTACCGATTTTAATCAATTCCATCAGAGCCTGGATTCCCATCAGTCGATGCTGACCGTCTAAGGCAAAAATTGAAACATGGTCTGAAACATCAAGCAGTCCGACTGTGCCATCTTTATCTAAACTGGTGAACTCAGCTGCCGACTGGAGAGCGCGTTGATTCTTATCCCAGTGAGCAGCCTGGGCATTATCTACCCAGCCAGAGCTAAGCACTACCAGGACTGGGGGAAACTTGTGAGTTTTGCGGGCTGCTAGATATTGAGCCAGAGCAGCTTGACGTGACCAATCAAGAGGACGCTGCTGAAGCGCTTCTATAGTATCGGCATCTCTGACGATATTGTTCGTTTGTTGATCAAACTTTTGCTGAAATAGCGGCAGTTGGGAAGCGTAGCGAACCCGAATCGCTAACCATTCCAGAGTGACTGAGCCAATAAATGCCTCTGTAGTGCCCATGTGAGTTTTCTGCACCAAGATTTGATCGTTTCTAGCCAGATGCCTATCGAGCAATAACGCCAGCGCCTGTCGATCTTGGTTTTCTTGTTCAAGAATTTGCTTGGCCAGGTCATTGGGATGATTTGCACTTTTGATCACCATAGTTTTAAACCCATAATGCTGCGTTGTAGAAGCTATCGATAAATAGTAAGCATTCAGCTATCAGCTATCAGCTATCAGCTATCAGCTATCAGCATTTAGCTATCAGCTATCAGCTATCAGCTATCAGCTATCAGCATTTAGCTATCAGCATTCAGCTATCAGCTATCAGCTAATGCGCTACCTCCCAGCGTCGAAGCCTGTGCCACGCTACTGTTCGCACAGCGTGCCCGTAGCGCAATCGGTGCTTTTGAATAAAATATAGCGTTTCTAGGATTTATGAGGTACGCTTTTCAACCTCAAAGTCCCCCTTGATAAGGGGGATTTAGGGGGATCCCTTTGTACCTCATGGCATAGAGAATTGCTATAAGCTGTTCCCGTAGCATGAGCCTTTAGCTGACGGCTGACCGCTGATGGCTGTTCGCGTAGCGTGCGCGTAGCGCATATGCTTACGATAAATATTTTTAAGACTAGCACAAGTTTTTAAGGATCAAATTAGCTTATTTCCCTATACTCGGGCTTCGATAGAGTAAAACTATTAATCATACCATTTTAGGAAGAAAAACGTTAGATCCACTGTCAAGAAATTTTATTCAAAACTTGGGATAAGCTCGAAAAAAGGACTAATCTGTCAAGCCTTGTCTTAGCAGAGAGTCAGCACCCCGCTCTTGCCTAGAGGGGGTTTCCCTACTCCCGTGAAGTCAGATGAATCAGGTCAAACTCTCAGAAAATAAGCCAAAAAATCGCACTGTGGCTGAGCTGGTGGAAGAGATTACTGCTCTAACCACTGAAATTCAACAGTTATACTGCTTGGATGCAATTCCCTGGGTTATAGGGTATAGTGGTGGCAAGGATAGCACCGCAACTCTACAGCTGGTATGGAATGCGATCGCAGCTCTGCCACCAGAACAGCGAACTAAGACTATCTATGTCATCACTACAGACACGTTAGTAGAGAATCCCATTGTTTCAGCTTGGGTTCGCAATTCCCTAAAACAGATTAAGTTGGCAGCTGAAGCTCAAGGATTGCCCTTTGAACCCCATCTCTTACAACCGGAGGTTAAAGAAACCTACTGGGTAAGTTTAATTGGTAAAGGTTACCCAGCTCCACGGGGTAAATTTCGCTGGTGTACTGAACGTTTGAAAATTAAACCCTCTAACCGTTTTATTCGGAATGTTATCCGATCTAGTGGAGAGGCTATTGTTGTTTTAGGCACTCGCAAAGCTGAAAGCCAACAACGGGCAAGACGGATGAAAAAAATGGAAGCTAAACGAGTACGTGCTCGTCTAACTCCTAATATGAATTTACCAAACTCCTTGGTTTATAGCCCCATTGAAGATTGGCAAAATGATGAGGTTTGGCTCTATCTCATGCAATGGCAAAACCCCTGGGAATACAGCAATAAAGACTTATTTGCTATGTATCGAGGGGCTAGTGCTGATAACGAATGTCCATTAGTTGTGGATACCTCTACTCCTAGTTGTGGTAGCTCTCGTTTTGGTTGCTGGGTTTGTACACTGGTGAGTCAGGATAAATCCCTGACAGCAATGATTGATAATGACGAAGAAAAGGAATGGCTGGAACCTCTACTGGATTTGCGCAAGGAGTTGGAGCCTGGAGAAAACCGTGAGCGACGAGATTTTAGACGTAGCAATGGTAATGTCCAACTGTATGAACGGAATTTAGATGGACAAATATCTGTTGAGCCGATTCCTGGTCCTTATACCAAAGAAGCACGGGAGTATTGGCTGAGGAGATTGCTTACTGTTGAAACTGACGTTCGTCAGAATTGTCCAGAAAATATGGGGGACATCACGTTGATTAGTAAAGAGGAACTTAGTGAGATTCGTCGCATCTGGCTAGAAGAAAAACACGAATTTGATGATAGTTTGCCCCGCATCTATGAAGAAGTTACTGGCGAACCCTTCAAAGACATCCGTCCTGGCGCTGAAAATCGTTTGCTTGGTGGTGATGAGTGGCAGGTCTTAGAAGAAATCTGTGACAATGATGCTATGCATCTCGAACTAATGGCAAAACTGCTAGACACAGAACGCCAGTATGTGACTAGGTCTCGTCGTATTGGGATCTATGAGGCTTTGGAGCGGTGCTTTGACACTAGTTCTCGGTCTAAAGAAGATGCGATCGCTAATGCTCACTTGAAACGAGATTTAAAAACAGCTGCTGATGAAGGGGATGTTGACACTGTCAAGCAGCTGGCTTGGGCAAACTTGAAATTTCCAGTCCACAATTCGTAATCCTTAAAACTCTAGTAACTTATGATACAGGCGTTGGATAGCTCCAATCAGATATTAAATTTCTGGTTTGGTAAGCCGGATGAACTCGATTATGGCAAATCCCGTAAAGTCTGGTTTACTAAGAACCCAGACTTTGACCAAGAAATGGGATCGCGTTTCCTCGACATCTATCAACAAGCGGTGGCTGGGGAGTTAGATAACTGGCAAACATCACCCTATAGCTGCCTAGCGCTAATTATCTTACTTGATCAGTTTCCTCGTAATATGTTTCGGGGTCAACCCCAAGCTTTTGCTACTGATTCCAAAGCCTTGTCTACTGCCCAGTATGCTGTTGATCGAGCCTTTGACAAAGAACTGTTACCAGTCCAGCGCTGGTTTATCTACTTACCATTTGAGCATAGCGAAAATCTCGAACATCAGCGCTACTGTGTTGAATTATTCTCGACTCTTAAGGATGATCCCGATAGTGCCAGTACAATTAATTATGCCTATCGTCATCTAGAAGTGATTGAACGTTTTGGTCGCTTTCCCCATCGTAATAAAATCCTTGGTCGGATTAATACTCCAGAAGAGGAGGAATTTATAAAGCTGCCCGGTTCATCATTTTAGGGTTAATTATCGAACGTTAACTCTGAACGGTTTCACTTTCGACGATTAACAGCAAATATAGCGTTTATCATAGTTATGAGGTACACAGGATTTTTTCTATGTTCCCTATTACCTAATCTCTATAATTCCAAAGGTACCTCACCTATTGAAAAAATGCTATAAAGGCCAATAAACAGTTATTATTTTGTGGTTCTCGATCTATGTATAAACTTTGTAATCAACTTCGTACTTGAGAAACTGGTGATTTTCCTTGAACTTGTCCTAGAAAACTTTGGACCCTATCTCGGGCGTCAGGTAATCAATCTCTGTCCAAAAAGGGATGATAACTCTCGACCTATTATTCTAGTCGGTGGTATGAATGGTGGTGGCAAAACCACTATGATGGATGCGATTCGTCTGGCTTTATATGGACACCGCGCTCAATGTTCCACCCGTGGCAATTTGAGTTATAGCGACTTTCTAACTCAGTCAGTCAATCGCAATGCCTTACCTATTGACAACACCCGAGTGGAATTAGTTTTTGAACATATCGAGAACGACCAGCCCATGGAGTATCGGATTGTACGCAATTGGACAAAAAAACCGAAAGATGGTAAGGATAACTTAGGCATTTTAGAGGGAGACTGGCTGGATTCTGCCCTAACCAATACTTGGGACGAGTACATTGAAAATCTCTTGCCCTTAGGAATATCAAACCTATTTCTTTTTGATGGGGAACAGGTTAAAGAACTAGCAGAAGTGGAAGCACCACCCCCGGTTGTTGTGGAAGCGATTCGATCATTACTTGGTCTAGAACTTGCTGACCGCTTAGCCATTGACCTTGATATTTTAGTGACGCGCAAACGTAAATCTATGGCGAATCAACAGCAACTGTCTAATTTAGAAGATATCGAAAAAAAGCTCTCCTCTCAACAATCAGACTATGAACTAGCTAAACAAGAGTTAGCGATTACTCAAGAGCAGCTAGAACAAACCAGAGAAAAACAGCAACAAGCGTTTGATAAATTTGTCTGTGATGGTGGCAAAATTGCAGCCCAACGGAACCAACTAGAGAGTCAACTCCATAACTACAATACTAAAGCTGAACAAATTCGTGAACAGATGAGGGAATTAGCAGCTGGTATTTTGCCTCTATCGTTAATTGAACCCCTACTCACCCAAGCTCAAGCTCAAGCAGAAAAAGAATCGCGGGCATCACAGGCAAAACTAGCTAGAGATATTTTACAACAGCGTGATCAACGTCTGATAGATTTATTGACTGCTCTGAAGTTGCCTGCTAAAAAATTTGATAAAATTAAAGCGTTCTTGGGAAAAGAAAATCAACAAATAGAGCAAGAGGCTGGAGAGGGTAAAGACGCTTGGTTAGGAGCTGAGGAAGAAATGTTTCATTCCCTAACTAATCTCCTGACTTACTACCAACCAACTCAAAAGCAATTAGCTGAAGAGCAATTAGTTAAGCGCCAAAATCTGGAAGCAGATATTAATGCCACTAAAAGACAACTAGCAACAGCTGCTCCTCCGGAATCCTATCAAGAACTCGAAGATGCACTAAAACAGGCACAAACGGAATTGGCTCAAGCTCAAGCAGCTTACGAAATCGCCAAACGCCGCTGCGATAAATTAGGATATGCGATCGCACAAACTAAAAAAGACTTAGCCAGGTATGGTGAAGAAACCATTGACCGCAAAAATGATCAGCATATGCTTACAGCATCTGCTAAAGTCCAACAGAGCCTTAAGGTTTTCCGGGAACAGTTAACTCTAAGAAAACTGAATAAATTAGAGCATGAGGTAACCGAATGCTTCCTCTATCTCCTCCATAAATCTGACCTAGTCCATCGAGTTGCCATCGACACCAACAACTTCAGCTTATCCCTGTACGACCTACAAGGAAAACTTGTACCGAAACATCGTCTATCCGCTGGGGAAAAGCAATTATTAGCGATCGCATTATTGTGGGGACTCGCCCGTGTTTCTGGACGTAATCTACCCGTAGCCATTGATACCCCCCTCGGACGATTGGACTCATCCCATCGTAGCAACCTAGTGGAACGTTACTTCCCCGCCGCCTCCCATCAGGTGATTCTGCTGTCTACAGATACCGAAATTGGTAAGGTCGAAGCTAAACAATTACGAGACGCTGATGCGATCGCACAACAGTATTTGCTAAATTATGACCCAGCAAAACATCGGACAACCGTGGAATCGGGTTACTTCTACTCAGAACAGGTCACGGCATGACCATAAATGTTGTTGACTTTGCATGCAATTTGTCTTGGAGTGCTTCTGGGACAGGGTCTAACGTAATCCTGTATTCTCCTTCTTGCTCCAAGGTAATGCTAGGGCCTGGTTGATAGGGCTGACTAGGATCCGCAGTAGGATCCAAACCCACCCTCGGATAGTTACAAGAATCGTCTTCCCCTGGTATAGGATCACAAGGGTAATAGACAACTGGACTTTGTAAATCGACCATGAGTTGTTTTTGGTTACCATCTGGTAGGTAGACAGTCATTCTCAACGGAATCGGCTCTAAGATATTGACAGGCTCGCTAACAGCTTTAAAAGCGAATTGGACAGTTTCCCCAGCAGTAATTGCTTTGTCTGTATTTGGGACTAGCTGGATGGTAAGAGGTTTTGACAGTAACTGTGGTTCTTCAACTAACTCTTTTGTATTATTATAGCAGCCAGCAGTAATCAATAACGGGCTAATCAATAGGGCAATGGCGAAGACAGTTTTACGAATGTACATGGAGGTAAATCCCATCGGTATTTGCTATCAAAGACGCCAAGTTGCCCTAAAAAGTTCTAGTGACTGCTGAGTACTGATAGCTGAATCTTGATATTCAGATGGCTATAGTTGTACATCCATTAAGGTTGCCAAAATATCACCACTTTGGGCAAATACCAAGGTATTATTTCCGGAAACAGTAAAACTGAGTTCATTATTTTGGAAGACATCTTGACCTGATTGGAAGCCATGAATAGTAACTGCTCCCTCACCCTCTAACAGCAAAAACTCGTCAATACCACTGCCAGCGAAAACAGTATCATTCCCGATGCCAGCACTAATAAAATTATTGCCAACTCCGGCAAAAATTAAATCATCACCGAAGCCAGTCGTAATTTGGTCATTACCACTGCCAGCGTAGATCGTATTGTTACCGGATTGAGCATCGATCAGGTTATCTCCCTCTCCTGCGAAGATAACATTATCACCAAATTTAGTAGTAATTGTGTCATCCCCAGTGCCCATGTAGATGATATTGTCACCAAAGAGAGTAGTGATAACGTTATCCCCCTCACCAGCAAAGATTTCATTATCCCCCCTTTCCGTAAAAATTGTGTCATCCCCAGCACCAACAAAAATCTGATTGTTGTCACTTTTAACCAGGCTGATTTGGTTATTCCCCTCCCCTGCAAAGATTAAATTCTCATTACTTTCAAAGACTGTAATCACATCATCGCCAACGCCTGTGTAGACAGTATTATTGCTGCCCATACCTAGGCTAACCCGATCACCCTGATTGCCTTCATTGGCGAAGATGGTATTATTCCCCCCTTGGAAAACGGTAAGATCGTCCTTGCCAGTGCTAGCGAAAATAGTAGTGTTACCACCGCTAGCTGAAATTATGTCGTCACCCGGTGTACCGAAGATTGTTTTCATGATCAAAAGCACGCGAAACAGTTTCGAGAATGTTACAAGTCATCGCCCAAGCTGGCGTTGTAGGAGCGCAAAGCTTTTAGCCGCTACTAATTCCCATGACAAGAATTACAGCGCCAGCATTAGACATTGATCACTTTTTTAGTTGAGTAGTAGTAAACAGCAAAATTTTTATTCTACTGAAAAAATTTTAGGTGAAAACCCATAGAGCTTGATTAAATGTATAATTAACTAGGTGAAGATTAATGTAAAGATTCAATAAAGATCAACGTCAGATAAGACGATCACTTAAGGTAAGTAAATTCCCTTCTACCTTTCACCTTTAACCTTTTCCCAAAAAGGGTGAAGCAATATTTGAATCAATAGTTGAAGCAATTAAGCATTAATTTATTCATGCAACCGCCAATAAACCAGATCACACTTTCCCAAACTGCCAAAGACCAACTGATTAAACTCAAACGTCAAACCAAAATCCCTCAGTGGCATGTTCTTTGTCGCTGGGCAATCTGCCGTTCCCTCGCCGAACCGACAATGCCCTCTCCGGTTCCCATACCTGCCGATAGTAACGTCGAACTCACTTGGAGCGTTATGGCAGGAGATATGGCTGATATGCTCCTGATTGCTCTCAAACAACGCTGCCATAACGATGGCTTAAGTTTGGAACAAGAAACCCTAGCGAATCAGTTTCGCCTTCACCTTCATAGAGGTATTGGTTACTTAGCAGGGGATACCACTATTAAAAAAATTGAGGATTTGATTGCCGTGGCTGTTATCAAGGATGAAATATGAAGTGTGAAGGATAAAGTGTGAAGTATGAAGTCTTACTTAGCACTCAGTACTTAGCACTCTTGGACTCAGTACTCAGCACTGAGGATTCACAACTATAGTGCTCAATGCGGTGCGTTCCCGTAGCGGCTCTTCGAGAACATCGCTTTTTCTGATGCTGCAAGGAACGATTTGTCCGCAATCGATGGATCAGCTGCACACTCAACCAATAACTAACCACAGCACAGACCAATCCAACTGCGAAACAACCAACGAATAAGGTTAGGATAATTTCTGACCCCAATTCTGTAAATTCCTGCCAAGATTGGAAACTCACATTAGCCAATTCATCCTGGTTCAGTAGCCATTCACCGACGTGAAAGTTGAATGCAAAAATCGGTACATAAGTCAAGGGATTACTAATCCAAGTTCCAGCAGTAGCAGCTATTTTGTTACCTCGCAATAGTACCGCCAGCAAAATCCCTATAATTAACTGGAGACCAAACAGCGGAAAGAACCCAGCAAACACACCACATGCTAAACCTCGTGCGATCGCTTCTGGTTTTCCTTGCATACGAACTAAGCGCCAATATATGTATTTTAGGCGTCGTCTAAAAGTTCCCCTCGGTCTGATCGACTTTCGTTTACCTAGCTCAAGGGGTTTGGTGGCTGAGGGTAAAGGCTGTGGGTAGCTTGACAGGGATTTTCTAGACATTTTCGCAAATCAATCAGCAACCCTCTAGCAACTGGGGCAGATTATTCTGGGGCAGATTATTAGTCAGCAGCTAATCTTTACTGTAGCGGAAAATCAGCTTCAAGGGCTAAAGCCAAAGGCCAAAAGGGGAAATAAAGCTGCAAAAATCTTAAGAAATTCTATGCAAGCTTGTTGCCTTTTACCTTGTGCCTTTTACCTTGTGCCTTTTACCTGACTACCATGGCTACGAGGATCATCTTGATTCGTTATTGTAATTGATAGGGAATCGTCAATATCCGAAACCGTACCACTAGCTTGGCTATAGGGTAATGGCACATGGGTTACTATTGCATCTAAGTTAGCTTCGAGTACTTGACGGGGTTGTTCTCCAATAGTTTGGGCGATCACTGTGCTGGCTTCATCAAAAAACACAAAATGAGGAATACCATCTACTCGATACTTGACCAGTTCTGGTAACCACTTGCTGTTATCCACATTCAGCATGACAAAATTGACTTTGGTTTTATACTGCTGTTTCACTTCACCCAAATCCTTTGCCATGGCTTGACAGCTGGTACACCAGTTTGCATAAAACTCCATCAAGGTTGGCTTGCCATTGCTCAGTGCAACCTCTAGAGGGGTAGATGCTTCGGCTTGGGCTTCCAAGGAACCGAGACTAGTCTCAGTTTTTAATCCCAAGAATAGGGCAATACCCAGTGCGATCGCTACTAGGGCAATTAAAAAGTTTCTGATCCGGCTGCCACTAGTGGGTACTGAAGGGGAGGATGATGGTGTAGTTGAGTCTGGTGAATTAATAGCCATCTTGCTACAACTTTCTTGGTACAACTTTATAATTGTTTACATTTTACAACAACAAGACTTAGGCACCAACAGCCTTAAAACCCGGTTTCTCGTTATAAATCCAGCAATAGTAGGGTTTGGGGCGTAACTTCTGAGTAACTTAGAAGTAGATTAGATTCAAACGTTTTTTGTTGACGGTTGACGGCTGACTGTTGACAGTGAACTGTAAACAAGTGCAAATGTTACGTTTATTTTTACTGGCCTACTGATAAAGTTTGACAAATCACAATGAAAAAACGGGTAACCCTGACCTTTCCCCGACGGGCGATTCAGATGCCGGTGGCTTACCGACTGGCAAAGGATTTTAATGTGGCTGCCAATATTATCCGGGCCCAAGTTGCTCCCAATCAAATCGGCAAACTTGTGCTAGAGTTATCTGGCGACATTGATGAGTTGGATGCTGCGATTGAGTGGATGCGGACGCAAAACATTGATGTTTCCCTGCTAAGTCGCGAGATTTTGATTGATGAGGATAGTTGTGTCGATTGTGGCTTATGTACTGGGGTTTGTCCCACTCAAGCCCTGATTCTTGAGCCAGAGACATTCAGACTGAAGTTTAAGCGATCGCGTTGCATTGTCTGTGAGCAGTGTATCCCCACTTGCCCTGTTCAGGCCATTTCTACAAATTTTTAAGATTTCAGACGCCTTAAGCTATTGCCCAACAACCCTGTCTTCAGGCACACTTTCAGATAAAATCAACTAAATATCAACCCCAAGAGGAGCCCTCATGAACCCAATTATTATTCTTATTGTAGCTATACTTGCAGCAGCCGTTGTTGGGGCAATCGTATTTTTTGTACTGCAAAATAAACTGGATTTTCTATCCGAACAAACCGACAGAAAATTAGAAGTTTTTCAAAATAAGTATGAGACTAGGGTACAACAAAGTTCTCAAGCTCTGCAAGAAAGTTATCGAGAGCAGTTAAATCATAAAATTGCCGAAGTCAAACAGCAGTTAGAGTCTAGCCCTGCTCCTCCTGCCCAATCTTTACAGGAAAATTATCAGGCTCAGTTAACCGAAACCACTAATGAGCTGAAGCAACAACTTGATGCTAGTCTTCTGGAAACTGTCCAATCCTCGGAAGCAAGATATCAAGAACAATTGACACAAGCTACCCATCAGTTAAAGGAAGAACTTGAGTCTAATTTTCGCCAAGAGCTGCAATCTGCTGCTGCTCCTGCCGAATCTTTACAGGAAAATTATCAGGCTCAGTTAACCCAAACCACTAATGAGCTGAAGCAACAACTTGATGCTAGTCTTCTGGAAACTGTCCAATCCTCGGAAGCAAAATATCAAGAACAATTGACACAAGCTACCCATCAGTTAAAGGAAGAACTTGAGTCTAATTTTCGCCAAGAGCTGCAATCTTTGGAAGCGAAATATCAGGCTGATTTAGAGTTAGCCCATCAAAAAATTGCTGAATTAGAACAAGCTCATAAATCCCCAATACCAGACGAGGTTAATAACCTAGATGAAACAGAGGAAACTTCAGCGCAAACTGGTAATGAATTAGTCGAATTATTACAAGAGGCAGAAACAAATCAAGACGAGCCTCAACCAGTGGTCAAGGACGAAATGTTGCCTGAGCCGAGTCAGCCAGAGCAAACAATGCTGACAGAAACCCCAAGTATTACTGATCAGTCCAGCCAAAGTGATCAGGACTTGGATGAAACCATAACTGCTTTGGGAAATTATGCTCAAGCCAGGGATATTCCCCAGTTAAGTAAGTACATCAATCATCCTGAAAGCCTTATTCGGGGCTCAATTGCATCAGCCTTGGGTAAAATTGCTGCGGGTCTTGGACTCAGAGCCGAAATTCAACAGGCCATACCGCTGATCGGCAAATTGATTCAAGATCCCCAACCATCCGTGCGACAGTCTGCTGTTGAAGCCCTGAGTAATATTAAATCTGAAAAAGTTATACCCTTGCTTGAAAGGGCATTAAGGGATCCAGATAGTAATGTGGTTAAATCCGCCAGTGCTGGGATTAGTCAGTTTAAGAGTTATCGGCGAACTCCTAAGCCCAAACCTGCTCAGAAGACTGTAAAGCCCTCTAAGCCTTAACGAGTGCTCTAATCGAAAAGCATAGCCCAAAACCCTAGGGATGTGGGGATTGATCACCCTTTCTCGGGAGTCAACCCCCATGATTGAGTCCCACTCTCACCGATACTCCCTTGAAAAAAGGGGGCTGGTATCCTGCAGGACTTCTAGCTTGTTTAGTCAGCGTCGCTTTCAATGTGGATAAACAAAAGTCCCAAAACTACAGTAGGCATAACTAAGCCTATGAAGGGGACTAGCATCGTTGGTAAGAAAGAAGCTGCGTATGCGCCTGTCATATCTTATTTTCCTATTTGCCTATTAATACAGTAACAAGTTGAACCGATACTTTTTAGCTACCAAAGTCTACCAAGATAGACCAAGGCCCGCCAATGCAAGATGCTTTCGCATCTAGGGGGTATCTCCGCTCTGACGGAATATCCCGCGAGCGCCATAAAAATGTCAAAAAAGTTCGTTCCACCGGGATAGAGAGCGCAACTATTAAACCCTTGGTTTTCGGCTTTAATTTAAGTTACATAATAATCCCTGTCGGTGTTACCCTAATTTAAGTCTAACAAATAATCAGAGTTTTTGGTAGACTCTGCGACATTTTCTCTAGCTGTTTACTAACCTTTTACCACACCAACCCAATTAAGAATGGTGTTGGTTGCCGGTTTGATCTCAAGCAAGCCTCTACCTACCTAAGTAAGTCTCGGTCTTACACTGCCGAGCCAGGGCTTTGCTCTATATTTAAAGAGCCAGCACTGTTATCCAGATGACTGGAACACGGCAGATACCCGCTTACTAGAGGGGTAGATTACTATCGATTTTTTCGACAAGTTAATCCTATCACGCTTCAGGACTATGAAATACCAAGATCTACCTCGGAATTTCCCATACAACCTGTGGCAAAAACCTGATGATTGCTTCTGCCCTTGCTGAGTCTTTGATAGAGTCAATTCTAATCAGTCTGCCATCCCTCTATTGACATCAACACCTGTCGTTGACCTAGACAAAAGCACACAACTCCATTCAATTTGGGTTAACTTCCCGTTTCACCTCGTAGCATGGGAGGGGTTATCCCAACCTGCCCTTATACCAACGACCCAGTTTCTTCAATGGCTCAGATTACTGGAAAGTTTATGCCAGTCGGATAATTATTAAGATTTTTAACAAAAGTTGACCGAAATTCTTTACAAAAATTAATTACTTTTTGTTACAAAAACCAAAGAGACTGAAAGGGGGTTAGTCATCAAAACCCTTGGTTTTAGGTGATTACAATGGTTTTACAAAGGTTATATTACGGTAAAGAACTAAAGCTAAAATTTTTGCCATTGACTAAAAAGGTTAATAAAAAGAACAATATCTCGTATAATTCGTTACGAGAGGATGCGCTTCTCAGCGACGATTACTCGCGCTGATTCTTTCAGTTCCTTTTCTCCCCCCTAAAGTATGATTACTCAAGGGGTTTATCCGATTTGATAGGAGATAAATTTACAATGACGATGGATGTAATTAACCATGGTGGAGATCCCCAAGTGGGTAATCTAGCCACCCCAATTAATTCCTCTGCTTTCACAAAAGCTTTCATCAACAACTTGCCAGCCTACCGTCAAGGGCTATCAGCCAATCGCCGGGGTCTAGAAGTTGGTATGGCTCATGGCTACTTTCTGTATGGACCGTTTGCCTTACTAGGTCCGTTGCGTGGGACAGAGTATGCCAGCACAGCTGGTTTACTGGCAACAGTTGGCTTAGTGGCTCTTCTGACAGTTGCTTTATCTATTTATGGAGCGGCTGGCTCCGGCAAACCTAAGGCAACATTGACCACACCCAATCCACCAGAAGACTTAGGAACTAAAGAAGGCTGGAGTGAATTTGCCAGTGGTTTCTTCCTTGGTGCTTGTGGCGGGGCAGTTTTTGCCTATTTCCTATGCCTGACACCTCATCTAGCGCCACTGCAAAAGATTGCTAGTGGAGTATGGTCCTCTTAACTCTGACTGGAGACAAGAGTTTCTGATCGCGCAGGGTCGGCGAAAGCCGATAGCTAAGCAAGAGAGTAAGGTTAGTGGACAGTTACTAAAAGTGTCATATAGTCTACCAAAATCTACTAAGGTTCGGTAGACTATAGTGATGGCACTAATACCACTCCGTAAGGCGGTCGAACTGACGGGACTTTCCAAAAATACTCTTCGGAAATATGCCGACAATGGCACGATCAAATGTGAACGAATCCCAAGCGGCTACCGGCTCTTTGACACGGAAAGCTTACTCAGCCTCGGAAAAGTACCCATGGCTCAAACTGCTACTATCTGTTACTGCCTCCTCAGCAGCAGAAAACAGTGGGATCACCTTGATCGACAGGTCGCTGATCTGCATTCCCTGTACCCAGAAGCGGAAATCATCCAAGACATCGAGTCAGGTCTCAACTACAAACGCAAAGGGCTTAAAACCATACTGGAACGACTTATGCGGGGCGATAAGCTCACAATTATTGTTGCCTGTAGAGACAGACTTACCCGGTTTGGGTTTGAACTCTTTGAATACTTGGTTAGAAGTTACCGTAAGAGTAGTGCAGCCTTTATAGTTGGTAAATTATGCAGCATAGGGTAAAGGTTTTGTAGTAAGGCTGCACTACTCTAAGGTTTCATCTCCGGTCAGTCTCAACGGTGGAAAACTCGTGGTTCTCAACGACACTAAAAGTTGTCTAGAATGAGAACTTACCGCCGCTCGCGAACCATGACCAAAGGTCAATCTTCTGTCCATCATTCACGTCTTCTCTTGTAGAGTCCACGGACAATGAAAGTACGGTTCAAAAATCAAAGAAGATCCGACTATTCCTAAACGCTGATCAACGTGCAACTATTCGCCAGTGGTTTGGAGTGTCCCGTTATGTGTTTAACAGAACCGTCGAAATACTTAAGGATGGCGAGGTTAAAGCTAACTGGAAAGCCATCAAAACTGACATCTTAAATAGCCTCCCTGAATGGTGTAAGGAAGTCCCTTATCAAATTAAATCTATAGGGATTAAGGATGCTTGCACTGCGGTAAAGGAAGCTAAAAAAAAGTACAATAAAAGTGGGCAAATTAATCGAGTTCGTTTTCGTTCTAGGAAGAACCCTTTTCAGTCTTGCTACATTCCAAAGTCGGCTGTTTCAGTCAAAGGTATTTATCACACTAAATTAGGTAAATTAACCTTTGCTGAAACACTACCGGATCAGATCTGTGACTGTCGATTAACTAGCACCAATGGGGACTATTACCTGGTAGTTCCCCACAAAGTAACTAGAAATAAAACCGAGAACCAAGGTAAGGTAGTTGCTCTTGATACCGGTGTCAGGACTTTTTTGACATTATGAGCGTGAAAATTATGTAGGCAAGATCGGCCATGGTGACTTTTCCAGAATTCAGCGTTTATGCCACCACTTGGATAATCTGATCTCAAAAATCAGTAAGGCAAAAGGTAAGCAGAAACGTCGAATGAGAAAAGCGGCTAGACCGATAGTTATTAGAATACAGAATTTAATCAACGAGTTGCATCACAAAGCCGCTAGGTTTCTGGTAGACAACTTTGATGTAATCTTACTTCCAACCTTTGAGACATCTCAAATGTCAAAACGACAAGATCGGAAGATTCGATCAAAGACCGTTCGCAATATGCTCTCCTTTGCTCACTACAGGTTCAAAGAGTTCCTCAAGCATAAAGCATTTGAAACGGGTAAAACTGTTGTTGATGTTTGTGAAGCCTATACCAGCAAAACTGTTAGCTGGAGGGGTGAATTAGTCAAGATCGGCGCGAGTAAAATCATCAAGTCAGGAATTGATGGCCAAAAGATGGATTGACCAAAGGTCACGCTTCGCGAACGAGATCTAAATGGCGCTCGTGGAATATTTCTTCGTTCGCGCAGCGTGGCCTACGGCCATGCTTTGGTAGATACACCCTGGGTGAGAAATCACCTTGCATTGGCGAGCTAAGGTCTGCCTTTGGTAGACTTTGGTAGCTAAAAAGTATCGGAATTTTCTCAAACCAATTATTAATTAATTAAATGACTTTAGCCGAATTAAAACCTGGAAAGCTTGCCATTATCGAGAAAGTTCAGATAGGTTTGCAAGTCGAAGGTCTCGCCAATCGACTAGAAGCAATTGGCATTATTCCTAATCGACAGGTACAAGTGTTGCGCTCAGCCTGGTTTGGGGGACCGTTGCACATTCGAGTTGGTTCCACCACAGAAGTAGCTATCCGACGGCAAGAAGCTAGCATGATTCTAGTTAACCCTGTGAAGGAATAGTTAGCGGTTAGCGGTTAGGGGCGATTTTAGCAGTAAGCTATCGTCCCGTTCCCTGCAGGGGCGCGCCTAGCTGATAGCTTACTGCTCAAAGTCTAAACAGCGGATAGCCTCTAGTAAGCCTCTAGCTTTATTGAGGGTTTCTTGATATTCTTTTTCTGGGTCAGAATCTGCTACCAAGCCAGCACCAGCTTGCACTGACACGGTATGTTTACCAGAACCACATGGGCGAACTACCATAGTCCGGATTGCGATCGCACTATTGAGCTGACCTTCAAAATCGTACCAGCCATAGACACCCGAGTAAGGCCCGCGACGTTCTGGTTCCAGTTCCTGAATGATTTCCATTGCCCGAATTTTGGGGGCTCCACTCACTGTCCCCGCAGGGAAACAAGCTTTCAGTAAATCCCAAGCTGTTTTACTAGCATCCAGCTCCCCTACTACATTGCTAACAATGTGCATGACGTGGGAGTAGCGCTCAATGAGCATCAGTTGATCCACTCTGACTGTACCACTCTTGCACACACGACCCAGGTCATTCCGACCCAGGTCAACCAACATAATGTGTTCGGCAATTTCCTTTGGATCTTCGAGTAACTCCTGAGCTAGAGCTTCGTCTTCTTGAGGAGTTTGACCCCGACGTCGAGTTCCAGCAATTGGTCGTAACGTTGCCTGGATTTTTTCCTCTGGGGAAGCTGTTGCCTTAACCATTACCTCTGGGCTAGATCCAATGATTTGCCAGTCCCCAAAATTAAAATAAGCCATGTAGGGGGAGGGATTAATCAGCCTTAGGGAACGGTAAAGGGCAAAAGGGTCACCTTTGTATTCTGTCGAGAGGCGCTGGGATAATACGACCTGAAAGATATCCCCAGCTCGGATATAGTCTTTCGCTTTTTCGACATTAGCGCAAAACTGGGACTTGTCTGTATTGCTTATATAAGACAGTTCTTGAGTACCACTATTTGGAGGTGTCCATGGGAGTACTGTGTCCTTACCTAAGAGCTGCCCTTGCAGTTTGTTGACCAGAGTACGAACGCGATCGCATGCTTTTTGATAGGCTGCCTCTAAATCTCCTTGGGCCTGTCGTAAATCAGCATAAGCGATCACCCAAATCTTACGCTTGACCTGATCAAAAATAATCAGGTTGTCCACTTGCATCCACAATCCATCGGGCAAGTCATTGGACTGTAGAGGATAAATTGGCACACGGGATTCACAAAAACGAATTAACTCATAACCCCAGAAACCGAACAAACCCCCAATTCCTGGCGGCAATTGGGGTAAATTTACAGGTTGATAGGATTTCAGACAATTCCCTAAGGTTTCAAAGGGGTCTCCCTCAAATACTGTTACTGACCCATCCCGGTTGGTCTGAGTCGTGCGATTTCCCCTAGTTTCCAATACCCACAGGGGGTCACAACCAAGTAAACTGTAACGTCCCAGATTTTCACCACCTTCTACCGATTCCAACAAGAAGCTGTAGGGTTGACCAGCACAGACCTTATACCAGGCAGAAACTGGCGTTTCTAAATCCGCCACCCACTCCTGGGTTACCGGTACAAAATTACCTTGTTGAGCTACGGTTGAAAATTGGGAAAAATCTGGGAAAATCATGGTCTTTCTCAGCTCAAGGTTGAAAATTCGGCAAACAGCTGAAACTGTTGGTCACAACGTTCAACTTTTTCCCCTTTACCTTATCACTGATTAATTAAACCTCGTAAGCTGCCTTCCCACTGAACTTGATAGTTGCAGGTTCTGGGTTGCTGCCAATATTGCGGTCTATTTTCCCTGCATAGGGACGCCCTTCGTTGACTTTCTCTGGGAATACCCCATCTGCAGGATGCAGAAACTGGATTTCACCATTGGGATAAACCCGGTAAATTTTATAGTCTTCGATTTTGGGCTTAAATTTCGTCCGCAGTTGGGTTCCCAATGCCAGACACTGTTCCTTACGAGCTAAGTAGAGCAAGTTTTCCCCTTCATTCATGATGGCAGCCCCACCAGTAGGCATTTCAAACACTTGCTCTTTTGAGCTTGTCCAGGTGATAGCGTATTTTTCTTCAACTTCAGCTTTGGTCAGCAATCCGCCAGTGCTACCACCAAATATGGGAGTTTGTCCCGTCAGTTCTTCTGCCATAGTTTTTTTCTCGTGTCTATAAATAAGGCATTCAAGGGAATGCTATCATCGACTTCATACCTGTCTGGCTACTTTGTCAAGAACTGTAACAGTTCTTTAGCTATTCGTGATTTTAGTCATTGGTCTTAGTGATTGGTCTTAGTGATTGGTCATTTGTGATTTCTTCTGCCAAGGGACTTCCGGCTGATGACAAAGGAGCTATTACAAACAAAAACAAGCAACAACACACAAAATAAGCCCTAGTTACCCGTCAAGGCAATGACATGAGGCTACCAACACCACCCTACCCTGATCGTTGTGGAAATTTTGCCAACCTTAATTTTCTTTAACTGAAATACTCCTATACTTGCCTATCTGGTAATTTTGGGCTTATCACCAATCCCAGCCTCATCAATCCCAGCCCTGGCTATTGGTAATGGTCAATTATTGGCTTAGTTGACACTCTCCGCCCGCTTATGGACGGGGATTCTTAGTTCCTCGACATGCCTTAAAATTAGCTATCCGTCAAAGGCAATACTTAAGCCAAATATCCGTTTAAGAACCAAATACCTAGCCTAATTTAACTAACCCCAGTGGGCTTATCTCCCTAAGCGTTGAGTTTCCTCAGTTTCCGTGTGCCCCACGGTACTTTTTATCTTTTAAGGTTTACTTTACTGGTTTGCGGTATTTGTTAGGATCCATACGTTTTTAATGAGGTTTTTCGCGCCTCAGGTGCTAACATCGCTTTACGTCGTGAGGTTATGACAGTACCGACGAATCCTGTCTGTGTTAGGCCACTCTTCTATTCTAGTAATTTTATTAAAAGCCGTCGAACGAAGGACGGGGCTTGAGACCCATTTTTTTTGTCAAAGAGCCCGCCTTTGGGCATCAAGCCAGCTTTGCTACTGGCGGTATCTGCCTCGGCCAATTAAATCAGAAAATTAAATCCGGCAATTAAATCAGAAAGGGAACCGACGACTGGCCGTGTTTCGTCTCGGTTCCCTGACTGGTTCGCTCCTCACACATCCGTAAATATACCGAAAACTTTCTGGATTTGTCAACCCCTTTGGCAAAATTTTTTTTTTCGGTCAAAGTTCACCTGGTGCAAGGACACCTAGTTGGTCTTCTAGAAGCGATCGCAAGACTACTTGAGTTACTCCCACTAATCCTAACCTTGCTTGAGCCAGCCTAGGGGTCTGGTGTTTCACCTCCCCCCAAATGCGACAGCTACGGTAGAACTGCTCAAAAGCATTGCTCACAGAACTTGCCAATTTTAGCCAATGCTTTGATTCAGTTCCACTAAAGTAGTCTGTCAAGTCCATGATTTGACCAATCAAAAGTCTTTCTGCTGGATGGACCAACTGTATAAGCGGCTGCTTTGTTCCTTTTCCTAAGTCGTCTTTTAACCAGGGAATTGGATATGGCACAACTATGAGTCCCTTAGAGGTTTTCAAGTCCATACTCTGAATCTGGATTAAGCCCTGGCGATGAGCCAAGCCCAGGAGTGAGCAGCAACGAGCATGGGCATACTGAACTCTAAAGATCTTGGAAGTATCTTGTGAGAAGAGTGCTGAGTGCTGAGTGGTAAGTTCTAAGTAGGGCAAGAGATTCTTTTGACCTTGTTGAGGGCGAAAGCTAATCAGGGTGTCTGTTGAAGGTTGAATCCAATCTTGTAACCAAGTTGCTAACCCCTGATCTGTCAGCCAAAAATTAATCCAGCCTGGGGGAGCTACTTCAACCTCGAATTCGATCAAGTTTTGTTTCCCAGCATCTTGAGTTATGGTTGGCAAAGATACAGTTAACTGATGAGCAATGGCGAGAGGACTTTGCTGCATGGCGCGAGAAAGCTTGAGAGCGATCGCTGAGCGATATGCTACACCAGTATTATCTGAGCACCTTTCTAAAGGAATCGTTTCCAATATCAACTGGGGAATACCAGAATATACTATTGCTCTCGATATCTGTTGTTGTAATCGGGTACTCAGAGCAGCAGAATTACCTGACAAATTTACGCGCCATGAGCTACTTCTCAAGGTATTTTTTGTTACTTTGGACTCCATGTAAGATCTAGATAAACTTGTGTATCCATCAGGCTCGGAGCTTATGTATTCACCATCCGACCCATTAGAGGCATCCCGACCCTTTGTAACTTGGCAAAGGATCTTAGATTGGGGACAGGAACACTACCGTTATAGGACGTTTAGCAAAGATGAGCGGATTCCTACCCGTCCTGGGTTGTTGTATTTGGTAGAGCGGGGGGCAATCCGTTTGGTGGGTACTTCTCAAGTCAGCGCTAGCCCCAATTTTTCTGGAGCTCAATGCTCCCATCAGAATATGGAAGAAGCGTTTTTAGGATTCATTGGTGCCGGTCAGCCCTTTGAAATTGTTGCCCTTTCACCCTTCACACTTCAGGCTTACTCCCACGTTGAGCAAACTGCTGTGGTATGGATGTACTGGGATGACTTAGACAACTGGCCACACTTCCGACGGGAGATCTTAGATGCATTTAGGCTTCAGCATCAACGCAAACTCCTCTGGCTGAGTACCTTAGGACAGCGACGAACCATTGATCGGCTCTTGGGATTTCTCATATTATTGGTTGAAGAGTTCGGGGAACCGTGTGAACAAGGTTACTGCTTACCATTTCCCTTAACTCATGCACAAATCGGTAGTGCCATTGGCTCCACCCGCGTGACTGTCACTCGGTTGATAGGAAAGCTTCGCCAACGGGGAATCATCAACACTCAGAAGGATAATTTAATTTGCTTATCAGGTGACTCAGTACCTAAGATAACTCCTAATTAGGTACACTTGTAGATGCTTGTGTTCGAGTAATTGCAGTGGAAATCTAATTTACTGCCAAACTGGCAACACAGCCATGCTAAATTCCTTTTTAATAAATATATACCTAACAGATCGCACAAATCAGCCATCCTGTGCCGTAATTGATGATCAGCTTGGTTGTGCTGTGAGGGGTAACACCCTTCACAACACAGCCAGTTTTTTTTATATAAATGTTTTTATGGCAATGGGTGTAATGGTGTTTCCAAATTTCCAAATTTGAGGGACAAAGCGATGCAGCGCTACTGGCTGCTCCGTTCGCGTTTGGCCGTAGGCCACGCGGGGCGCGAACGCGCCCCGCGTCGGGCAAAGCCCGAAATTGCTATACTTTGCCCACCCTACTTTAATTGGTATTTTTTTTACACCCAAGTCCCTAACCCGATTTGCGCTTACCTTAACTTCTGAGTATTTGCTACCAAACTTTCAGCAAATTTATCGAAGCGCTCGGAGAGTTTTTTATCCAAAAGCTTGCCATCTTCACCAAAGGCTTTCCAAGCCTGACCAATGGCAATCTGCTCTGGAATCACCCAACTATGTACCCAGCGCATAATTATCCGTAGGTCATTGAGAGCGTTACTATTAGACTGACCCCCCAATACACTAATCAAACCGGTAACTTTCCCTTCGAGATGTTCAAAACTCATCAAATCTAGGGCATTTTTAAGTACACCACTCACACCACCGTGATATTCCGGTGTTGCCAGAATTAAGCCATCGGCTTGCTTCACGGTTTCCTGTAATCGGGTGACATCTGGATAGTCTGGATAGTCACTATCACCAGTGCAAAATGGTAATTGCATCTGACGCAAGTCGAGGATTTCAGTGGATACACCATTAGCTTTCACTCGGTCTATAGCATGCTCTAGAGCCTGATAGCTATAGGATTCAGGACGTAAACTACCACTAATTCCAACAATGTTCACCATCTCACTAACCTCTGTTTAACTATAGTGCTGATTGCTGAGTGCTTAGTACTGAGTACTGATTGCTGAGTGCTTAGTCTGGTTGACTGTCAACCGTCAACCAAGCTGAGTGCTGAGTGTTTCAGTAGGTTAGGTGCGCTTTCCCATTAAGAATTAAATTCGCTATAGGTGCGCGCCTCCAAGGGCGCGAGGGATTGCTCGCGCCCTTGGGTCGCACCTTCGCGTCGCACCTTAAGTTGTGATTTTTTGTCGTGAAAGCTACCAATTATCAAGGAAAGCCAATTTTATACGTAGTCGTTATGACTACGTATAGTCTAGCAAGTTGGCAGCAACTTTGTCAAACTCCTGTTGTAGCAGATCGGAGTATGTCGATCATGACCGCAACGATAAATTCGACCATCATGCTTTGACCGATAAGGCATAGGTGGGCTTTCCGCATCTAATTATTAAATTCGCCACGGGTCGCACCTGATCATTTTGTTGTTTAATCGACAGGGCATCCAGATCAGCCCCAATGGGTATAGCACTACGCGCTACTGTTAGGACATTCCTAAACTCCGAAACGTAAGTAATCGCTGACTTTTAGGTGCGACCCGTGGCGAATTTAATTCGCCGTTCGCGCCCCGCGTCTCCTACGGAGAACGGAAAGCGCACCTTTGACTTCTGACTTCGTTAGAGTCGATGCCTGGTATTACCCAGGGCACCTCTCCTTCAAATCTGGGCGTGCGACTTTCACCGCACCCAGCTCCTAGATATCCTGACCTTTCGGTCTGCTTCCGTGGATTAGTTGATGGCAG
>NZ_JAAHHE010000369.1:0-5769 GCF_010692525.1 Moorena sp. SIO3B2 | reverse complement strand
TGGGGGAGTAACTTGCTACCCCTCCGAGAGGCTGTTAGAGGAGGTAGCCTATATTGCTTATCACTTGCACTGGTCCTACGACCAGATTATGAGTCTGGATCATCAAGAAAGACAGCGCTGGGTGGCAGAAGTAGCAAGTATTAATGAGAAGTTAAATGAGCAGGTAATTGGGTAATGGGTAATGGGTAATGGGTAATAGGGAATAGGGAGAAGGGAGCAGGGAGCAGGGAGCAGGGAAACAATTATGTGTACCTCATTATTATGAGAAATGTATCAGCTATCAGCTATCAGCTATCAGCTATCAGCTATCAGCTATCAGCTATCAGCTATCAGCTATCAGCGATTAGCGCACGCGATCGCGTTCAGCTTATGGGTTACTTGATAGCCCTTGTGGCCTGTGCCACTGGCAGGTTCTGCACACAGACCCATGCGCCATGAGCAACTGCATCAACAGAGAGTCAAATCTTATCACTGTTCCCTATTCCCTGTTCCCTGTTCCCTGTTCCCTATTCCCTGTTCCCTACCTTGGATAAATTTTCAACTTGAATCATTAGGAGTGAGTTATGGCAAGTTTAGGATCGGTTGTGCCTTTAGGAGCAAATGCGGCTTACGCTGGATTGACTGGGGCGTTGGGAGCTCGCCTTGACCCGTACCAAGGCTTTAATTTCCTGATTGAAATTGGGGGGTTAATAACGGGTGGGTTTAGTGAGGTCAGGGGTCTAGAAAGTGAGATTGAGGTAGAGGAACGTCCTGAGGGAGGTCAGAATCGTTATGTTCATCAGTTAGTAGGTCGAACTAAGTATCCGAATTTGATCTTCAAACATGGTCTAACCGGCATCGATAGCCTATGGAATTGGTATCAGGCCACTAGTCGAGGTGTAATTCAGCGTAAAAATGGCACAATTATGCTGCTAGACCGCCACCAGATACCAGCCATGTATTGGAATTTCAAGCAGGCTTTGCCAGTGAAGTGGACTGGTCCAGAGTTTAATGCCAACAGCAATGAGATTGCATTCGAGACCATTGAGTTAATTCACAAGGGCATTACCAAACCACTTCTGAGTCAAGCACTATCTGGAGGACGAGCGGTTGCTGGACTAGCAGGAGGACTTTGATGACATCTCAACCTCAGGTCACTAACAATCAGACTTGGTCAGAGAGTATCAACCCACAACTGACGCGACGACTCCTGCGCCCGATGGTCAGCCCTGGTGTGATTGGTACTCAAATAGCAGGGTCAATTATCTCCCGGGTCCAAGGGATGACCAATGGACTGCCCTTAATGGGTAAGTTGATCCAACGCCAGCAGCGGTTAGAGGGTCAATCAGCAGAAGCAGTTCCGATCGTGTATGCTCAGCGAATCCGGCCAGCAGCAAAACAGGTAGAGACGGGACATGTTACTTCTCCAATTACCTCTACCAATGTGGCTTCTCCAACTAGAGAAACAGGTAAGGAACTACCTTTGATATCAACTAGATTTCAGGTCGATAAAGATACCTCAGTACAAAAAAGTACAGGGTCAAATTCCCAGAAATCTAGAGAAAATCCTACACCCCAAACTTCAAATTCAATCCCCTCTGAAAGGGGTAAATCGGGGACAAAACCATTGATTGTCCAGGCAAAATTTGTCAACTCCACTAAGAGGAATTCCCAGAAAGTAGATTCTGATCACAAACCCCTAGTTTCTGGTCTTGAATCGTCTAGGGAAACTAGACTATCTTCTGAGTTATCCTGGCCAGTTGTCCAAGCCAAACCCATAGACTTCTTGCAGAAGTCGGGAACAGGGAACAGGGAACAGGGAACAGTGGACAAGAATTTAGACAAACACTATCAGAAAACTACTTTACAGGCTAAGCGATCGCTAGGCAGTTCGGGAAAACTGACCCAGTCGCCAGTGATTCAACGGTCCCCAATGCGATCGCTTAACAAAGAGATAGTCAAGAGCCCATCCGAAGGAAACCAGCCACTGATTCAACCCACTCCGGAGCGACCAGTGATCAAGGAGATAGTCAAGAGCCCATCCGAAGGAAACCAGCCACTGATTCAACCCACTCCGGAGCGACCAGTGATCAAGGAGATAGTCAAGAGCCCATCCCAGGGAAACCAGCCACTGATTCAACCCACTCCGGAGCGACCAGTGATCAAGGAGATAGTCAAGAGCCCATCCCAGGGAAACCAGCCACTGATTCAACGCACCCCGGAGCGACCGGTGGTTAGAGAAATTTCAGGAAAAGATGGTTATCAATTATCTGCTCCCCTGATTTTTTCTGCCTCTGGGGTGAATAGAACGTCATTTGCTGGCAACGGACTAGGAGTTAGTAGTTCGCCCTCTATTGCTGATAATGGCTCTGGAGTTATCCAAAGAATGCCATCTGCCAACGGTGCATCAGTATCAACACCTCTATCAACTACTAGGTTACAGTCAACTACCGTGATTCAGAAAGCATCAGAAAATACCACAAGCGCTACCACAAGTAGTCAGTCTTTCGAGGACATTGATGTCGATGAATTAGTAGACAAAGTACACCATAAACTGATGCAGAATCTGACCATAGAAAGTGAGCGGAGGGGATTAACCCAATGGCATTAACACCGTTTAAAAATCTAGCCCAAAAAACCCTAAGCCAAAGTAAACGATCAACAAGTCGCTTCTCCGGGGCAGAGTTAGATAAATTGACCATCCTCAAGGAGCAGCCAGGAAAACGGTGGCAGATGGTTTTTCCAGAAAACAAACCAATGCCTCTATTCAATCCTAATGAAATTCAAATTACCAAGACAACCCAATGGCGTCATGAAACTCTCAAAAACCGCGATCGCGGTGATACTAAATTTATTGGTGGGGATCCAGCAACCCTGACTCTTGACCTATTTTTTGATACCTACGAAGGACTACCTGGGGGTATAGCTGGGGGGCTTAAGTCTTCCCTCAAACTAATCGCATCGGCGGCAGGGGCTTCATCGGCAGTAGATGTTCGACAGTATACTAATAAAATTTTTGAGTTGACTCTGATTGACTCTGATTTGAAACGTCCTCCTGTATGTGAACTCTGGTGGGGTTCATTTAACCTAATTTTTAAGGGGTATCTTGGACAACTAACTCAACGTTTTACCCTATTTACATCCAATGGGATGCCAGTCAGGGCAGCCCTCAACTGTACTTTTCACCAGTTCATCCCGGAAGAGGATGAGGAACGGCAAAGACCGAGTTCTCTAGCACGGGATGACGACCCAATTCACGTTGTGCGACGTGGAGAAACTCTGAGCAGCATTGCGGGTGTTGAATATAATGACCCCAGCGTCTGGCGAGAGATTGCCAAGGCTAATGGGATTAGTAATCCCCGTGACCTGACACCAGGTCAAGTTCTGACCATCCCAGTACTTAATCAAACCTAAAATAGACCTCTTGCAAAAGTATTTTTCTGATAGTGTTTAGGTCAATTCTTGTCTACTGTTCCCTGTTCCCTGTTCCCTGTTCCCGACTTCTGCAAGAAGTCTAATTAACCATGGTCTCGACACCTCCTCGAACTAGTACCAATAGCATCGCTACCTCAGTCCCTGGTTTCAGAATTCTGATCAGGGGACAACAGTTGCGGTCTGATGTGATGGCAGTAATTGTGGATGAAAACGTTAGTACTCCCACTATGTTTACCATCAAGCTTGCCAACTGGGACCAAGAACAGCAGGAGTGGATTGATCCCCAACTGTTTAAACTAGGCAATGAGGTAACGATTTTTATGGGCTACGGAGGAAGTAGAGGAAAGCTCCAAAAACTGATGGTCGGTCAGATTACTGGTCTGGAACCAGAATTTGCCCATGGGGAAATACCTCTGTTGACAGTGCGGGGCTACGACTACAGTCATCGATTGCTTCGGGGTTACAAGACTCGCTCGTTTACTAAAAAGAAAGACAGCGATATCGCTAGAGATATTGCTAAACAAGCGGGTCTAAAGTATGGGGGAGTAACGACAACGCTGGTTTTGGACTATGTACTACAGCATGACCAAACAGACATGGAATTTCTTAAGACCCGTGCTCAACGACTTGGTTATGAGGTTGTCGTTCAAGATAAAACACTATATTTTCGTCCCCATCAGGATAAATCCAAGTCAGTGTTGACTCTAGTTCAACGAAAGGATCTACTCAGTTTTTCTTCCCGACTGACCAGCTTGACCCAGGTGGGACAGGTGGAGGTGCGCGGTTGGAACCCCAAGGACAAGAAAGCCTTCATTGGGCGATCCAACCCTGGTTTTAGTACTAACAAAAGCGGTGCTAAGGCTGTAGACCAGGCTTTGGGTAGTGGAAAAAAAACCAGCGAACGTTTGTATCGCCCCGTGTTCAGTCGAGAAGAAGCTGAGCAAATCGCTCAAGGGGGATTTAATAACATGGCTCTAGAATACATCCGTGGGGAAGGCTTGTGTGTCGGACGCGCTGACTTGCGAGCAGGTAGCGTTATTACTATCCAAGGGGTGGGCAAACAGTTTAGTGGTGACTACTATGTGACCTCCACCACCCATACCTATTCCCATAAACGAGGTTATCGCACAGCATTTAAGGTTAGGAGGAATGGGACGTCATGATTTTTTATAGGCAAGAGGCAAAAGGCAAGAGGCAAGAGGCAAGAGGCAAGAGGCAAGAGGCAAGAGGCAAGAGGCAAGAGGCGTAGGGTGCGTTAGGGACGGGCTCCCCTTGATTTTCCCCCTCTTGACATCGGTTGAGAGAGCCCGGCCCGTAACGCACCATGGGCAAGATGCCCGTTCCACCCACCGGGTCAAACAGCATGCATTGAGATGCACCCGCAGCAAAAGCTCTTGTAGTCAACTTTTGCCTTTTGCCTTTTGCCTTTTGCCTCTTGCCTTGCCCATAGCGCTATATCGAGTAAGCTAATCACCAATCACCAATTATGACAAGCATCGATTTACTGACTAATTTGCTAGGTCCCCCTGAAATCCGAGGTCGTTTCTATGGGGTGACTATGGGAATAGTTACCAACAACGGCGATCAGGAAAACTTGGGGCGAGTCAAGGTCAAGTTTCCTTGGCTCTCAGATGATGATGAAAGTTATTGGGCTAGGGTGTTAACTCCCATGGCTGGTAATGACCGTGGTATTTATTTTTTGCCAGAGGTGAATGATGAGGTACTGGTAGCTTTTGAACAAGGTGATATCAATTTTCCCTATATCCTAGGAGGGCTTTGGAATGGCAGAGATAAACCCCCTGAGTCTCCTGAAAAAGGGAAGGGAGATGGGAAAAAGAAAATGATTAATAAGCGCACAATTAAGTCCCGTAGTGGTCATATTATTCGCTTAGATGATACTCAAGATAAAGAAAAAGTTGAGGTAATTTCCCATAATAAACATACTATCCGTTTAGATGATACTAAGGAAAAAGGGAAAATTGAAGTAATTGCTCAAAGTGGTCATGCTATTCGTTTAGATGATACTAAAGGTAAAGAAAAAATTGAGGTGATTGATAAAACTGGCAAGAATAGTATTATTATTAATACCAAAGAGAATTCAATTACCATTGAGTCTAAGGAAGGTAAACTTAAACTTGGTGGTAAGGGTATCGAAATTATTTCCGAGGAAGATATCAAAATTACTGCCAAGAATAACCTGGATATGAAGACAGATAAGTCATTTAAAGTTGATGCTAATGGTAGCAAAATTGAAACTAAGAAGGGGATGCATTTTAAAGCTAGTAAAGACGTGAAGATTACCGGTAATACGGTATCAATTAATTAAGCAATCAGCTTTCAGCAATCAGCTTTCAG
>NZ_JAAHHE010000368.1:0-5776 GCF_010692525.1 Moorena sp. SIO3B2 | reverse complement strand
GTATTAGTGCTGCCCAATCTAGAAATACCGAATTACTGTTGGTGGATACAGCAGGACGATTGCAAAATAAGAAAAATCTAATGGAGGAATTGGCGAAAATTCGGCGAATTGTTGCTAAAAAAGCCCCAGATGCCAAAGTTGAATCGTTGCTAGTGCTGGATGCTACTTTGGGTCAAAATGGTTTACGTCAAGCACAAGTCTTCTCAGAGGCGGCAAAACTGAGTGGAGTGGTATTGACAAAATTGGATGGAAGTGCCAAAGGTGGTGTCGCTTTAGCAGTAGTGCGGGAACTGGGTTTACCGATTCGCTTTATTGGTGCAGGGGAAGGGATTGAAGATTTACGGCCTTTCTCTAGTTATGAATTTGTGGAAGCTTTGCTTAGTGGCTAAGCTGGTCTTGACAGCAAGGGAGTAGGGAGTCGGGAGTCGGGAGTCGGGAGTCGGGAGTCGGGAGTCGGGAGTCGGGAGTCGGGAGCAGAGGGATAGGGTTTGACGGTTTTGCTTCGTTTTGCTTCTCACTGAATAATATCCAATATAAATGGACAACAGTTTAGTAATGTAATGACTAAGTTGTCCATACTTATTATGGAAGCAAAAAAATATAATTGCTAAAAAACGCGATCGCTAAAGTCTCCCTCATCAAGGATAAGCCAGCTTCTGGTTGATTCGATTTGAATGCGATTGGCCTAAGGTCACGCTACGCTATCGCAAATTCCCCATCAAGCCGATATTACTTCAAAATCAGAAATCGTCTCAATCCAGACCCGTGCTCCACACTTGAGGGGATCATCTGGACGATACATCACCCGACAGGGGCCATTGACCTCTACCGTATGACCGTAAACATTTTTAGAGCCTCGCTTCACCGTAATCACAGGATTACGCTCTCCGGTCTTGAGATTTTGGCGAATGACTTTCTGATTAACGTGGATCACAGCCTTAGTGTACTCTGTACGCTTTGACCAGTTCCGTTTTGGTCCGCGAGTGCCAGGAGTCACCACCGGCATGCCATCAAACAAAGGAATTACCCAAGTTCTACCCACCTTATAAGCGCCTTTAACTCTGCCCTTACCCAGAAGGTAACGGACGCGAGTGGCAGAAACACCAAGTAATTCAGCGGCTTGTGCGGTAGAAATCATCATGGGTCGTAAACCATTGCTTTCACGATATTATTACTTTAACACACTTTTTCGGAAAATGCCAGGGCATGGTAAAACTATTGCACTGTCACAATTTAAAAGAGAAACGAATGGGATGAGTGGGTGTAGCAAGTTAAACAGGATAAGAGGGTGCTAAAAACTATTGCATTGTCGCAATTTCTAATTCTGTGGGATGTATGGGATGTGTAGAGATTGTAGGATGATTAGGATAAAAGGGTTCTATAAAACTATTGCATTGTCGCAATTTCTAATTCTGTGGGATGTATGGGATGTGTAGAGATTGTAGGATGATTAGGATAAAAGGGTTCTATAAAACTATTGCATTATCGAAATATCAGCTCTGGCCTGTTGCCTGTTGCGTAAGCTATCAGCTATCAGCTATCAGCTATCAGTCATCAGCTTTTGAATAAAACAGGTAAGCATTTTTTTATCTGAGTTAGGGAAAGCTGACCGCTGACCGCTGACCGCTGACGGCTGACGGCTGAATGGTTACCCTGTTGCCTTTGTTATGGAAATGCGATTGACCGTAGGTCACGCTACGGGAACGCTTTCCTGGAACCCTTTGTTACTCGACCATAGGGAATGCGATCGCTTTTTCTATTCTCTCCTATGCACATTTTTGCTTTTTTGTCAATTCATAAGTCTTAAAATTTATCGATTGTTTCAGGGACATTAGGGTTTTCAAATGAGATGTAAACAGAGAATTGCTCTAACCGGAAACAAGAAACAGCTGAAAGAGAATATTAGCAAAGGACTCCGGGATTTTTTGATGTGATCAGAAATCCGCCTTAGTGTTCATGACCTATTTGGAAAGGGGTTATTTTATCTGATGAAAGAATAAAAGATTAGATTAAAATTGTCTCTAGTTGGTTCCTCTTGTTCCGGATTGTGGTATAGTATTATCAAATAAACTATACTCAAAGTAAATAATCTTAAAAATATAGCTATTTGTTATGGTTTGGCTAGACAAGTTGTTGTTACCCCAATTACAACCCTGATAGCTCATCATACTAGATAATCAGATAATACTAATTTTTATAAGTTTATAGTCTGGTAAATTTACGGATTTGATTGAAAAGGCTGGTTGTTAACTTCTCTAACTTCCCCCTTATCCATCGAAGCTGTAGATGCAGCTTGCCAGTAACTTAATCAATAATTGTGTGATTGTGGCTTGTGCTATACGGGTATATCTCGTTTTTGCTGTTTGACACGGTGGTGCGTTACGGGCAGCAACATAACCCTGGCTACGAGGCAGAAAATGATCGCCCCCCTAACGCACCCTACACAATATTTTCAAATATGAGTAACTTTGTCAATGTAAAGAGAGCTGAAGTCAATGACCGATGAAAACATTTCCCGACCGAATCCCCAAGAAGCTGAGACTTTATTGGCTGACCTATTTGAGCAAGTGAAAAAATGGGAAAGTCCCCTGGATGAAAGTACAAAGCTTGGTGTAGGTGGAACCGCCGTTAAAAACTTGCAGGAAAGTAGAGTTATCTTTGGCAATCCTAGGGATAAGTTGATATTACTTACCGAAGACCTATTTGAAGAAACTGAAGAGGGATTGACCAATATTTATCGACAGCAAATGCGTGATGCATTTGATTTCTATTACATGACTGTGACTGTCGATTTGCGTCCTAAACCAGGGGTTATATTTTGGCGATTATGCTGTGAGCTTGACTTCAGTCCCAAAGGAGAAAAAGAGCCCATCGTTCAGTCTATTTTCCCCAAAAGCCAATGGCGACCTGTGATGAACTTCGGGGTGGGCATGAATTTAGGTATCAATAGCAATCTTGATTGGAGTATCGGGATTGATAGCACTGAACTAGCCGAATTTACAACTATTCCTGCGGAGCTCAAAGCTAATGTAGGAAATAAGAACGAACTCAAAGCATTCATTGTCATTCCTGAGTATGCTTACGAAGCTGGTCACTTTGAAATTATTTCCCAAGGTGAAGGTAACTCAAGGTGTTACTGGCGGATTGAAGAGCCGGAAATCCAAAAAATACTGACAGTCCAATTTGCAATTGTCTTTAAAGTGCCTAAGGAAATAAAGTCTATTAATTTGCGCGGGATCGCCTGGGGTGAGCCGGATATGAACTGGTTAACTGCTGATATCCGTGATGTTTTCAGTGATCTGGCAGATAGATTCCAAACCTTAATACGAAATAAGAATAAGGCAGCAATTAAATTCAGTCGTAGTGATGTTAAGGAATGGATATTGAACCTGCCGAAAGCTAATCTTCAACAGGATTTAGCGACTTAAATCGGGTGCATCTTTTGGTTGTAAATCTATGGTAAGCTATCAGCATTCAGCTATCAGCATTCAGCTATCAGCATTCAGCTATCAGTTATCAACTATCAGCTTATGCGTCACAGCGTCGAAGCCTGTGCCACGCTTTTGAATAAAATCGGCTGACGGCTGAAGGCTGTTCGCGTAGCGTGCGCGTAGCACATAGGCTGAAGGCTGACCGCTGACCGCTGACCGCTGACCGCACCTCAAGTAGCGTGCGCGTAGCGCGTATGCTTACCAATTCATCAGCTTTATCTGATCAGACCGCTATGACTAGAGCCAAATACATTTATCGCATCTGCGTGATAAATCCTCGTAGAGTGCGGGTTGAAAAGGAAGAACCTGGAAAGCCCAATAATCGAATCCCTGGAATATTTCGCTATCAGGATAAGATCACCCCAGAAGTCAAGGAGTTGATTGAGAAGGTTCGTCAAAACGGATTAAACGATGCTAACCAGTCGAGGTTTCTGGGAGAAGCGTTGTTTGATACCTTGTTTGATGATGAACTTTGCGATGACTTTATAGCATTTTATAACGAAGTTGTTCACACTAAACAGCAACTGCTACGGGTAGAACTACATATAGATGAGCGAAAGATGCCTGAAGTGGCAGCGTTCCCGTGGGAATTTATGTGTTTACCCGAGAAGAAATACTCAGGAACAATGTGGTTGGCTACTGCACCTGCTTTGGTCTTCTCGCGCCTGCCCTCACAGCGGATTTCAGCACCACCGATGGAGTCAGGGGCAAATGAAAAAATGCGGATTGCCTTAGTTGTCTCTGCACCCACAGATTTAAATCCAGTTGCCTACGAAGAAGTACAGGCGGCGATAGAGACACTAGCCCAGGAACAACCAGAGCAGGTGGAATTGTTACCAGTAGTGAATCCAGCTAGCCGCAAAGCTATTGATAACATTCTCAGGAAAAAGCCTCACATTTTCCATTTCATCGGTCATGGTCGTTTTCAGAATGAAAATGGTGAAATTGCCTTGGTGGATGAATTTGATCAGGCACGGTGGATTAGCGCCAATGACTTTAGTGAGCTATTGAATCAGCATCGACCTAGAATTATTTTGTTGCAGGCATGTCAGGGAGCAATGGAGTCTACATCGAAAGTATCTGTAGGGCTAGCTTCCAAGGTTGTGCAGCAAATTATTCCTGTACTCGTGGCAATGCAGTATCCCGTGTCTAACAGCACAGCTAGCCGATTTGCCTGCCACTTTTATAAACAATTAGCTCAAGGGAAGCCAGCGGATATAGCAGTACAGGAAGGAAGACGAGAAATTAGTCTCCATGAATCAACAGGATATCGGAAACGGGATTTTGCCACACCTGTGATTTTCATGCAAGTGCAAGATGCTCAATTAATTCAACGTCCAATTGAGTCATTTCAACGTCTAAATCAGCCAGTTGTGCTAGACAAGCCAAGCCATAAACAGCTCCATGTAAAGGATGCTCGCCAATCACAAGGGGTCAAACGAGCGCTGTTGATTGGAGTCAGTAAATATGGAAAGGGGTTAAAGCCACTACCTGGCGCAACCAAAGATTTAGAGGAAATCAAAGGAATACTCAGTTCCCCACAACTGGGAAATTTTGTTGATGTCAAAGCTCTCAGCAATCCTGATCGACAGGAAATGGAAGAGGCTATTGAAGAGTTATTCGCTAGTTCTGAAAAAGATGATTTGGTGTTACTGTTCTTTTCAGGTCACGGTGTCAAAGATAGCAGCAATCAACTGTATTTAACAACTCGTATTACTCGTAAGAATTCACAGGGGGAACTAGTTAAGACAACAGCCGTTTCTGCTAGGGCTATCCATAACATCATGAATGGTAGCCGCTCCAAGCGACAAGTCGTTATCCTCGACTGCTGCTTTAGTGCAGCTTTTCGTAAGGGCCTACTGGTTAAAGATGATCGCTCCGTCGATCTTCAAAATCAATTAGGAGGAGAAGGGCGTGCTATTCTCGCCTCTTCAACTGACTATTCCTTTAGTCAATTGGACAAACAGCTCTCAATTTACACTCAGTATTTGGTACAAGGCATTGAAACGGGAGAAGCTGATTTGAATGGGGATAGGGTGATTTCTCTGGATGAGTTACATGAGTACATCGAAAATAAGATTAAAGAAACCCTTCCTGTCATGACTCCTAAAATCTATACTGATCAGGAAGGTTCTAAAATTCAGATTGCTAAAGCACCAAGGGATTATAGCCCTGTTTCAGATACTCCTTTAGTTACCCCAGAGGGGATAAAGGCAAGTTCAAAAGCAGATAGTTTGATAATACTTAGCTTACCTAAAAAAATGCTATCAAAGCGTGTTATAGTT
>NZ_JAAHHE010000367.1:0-5778 GCF_010692525.1 Moorena sp. SIO3B2 | reverse complement strand
ACCGCTGACTGCTTAAGCTCTACAACAAACCAATGATGCTCATAGTGAATATGCTCTTATCAAAAAAGTCGCTATTGCCAGGTGCCAGGGCAAAGTCAACTACCGACCCTTTTTGCACTGTGCTGGATACAGTGAAATCAACCCCAAAACCATCCCTGCCATCGATTGCATCAGACCAAATTTTAGTACCATCAACAAAGATATAGGCAATCACACCATCGCTGGCAGTACGACGGTCTTTCTTGGCCAGGTGACCCTTGAACGTAACTTCCCCCTCAATGTCACTAACCCAGCGACGAACTCCCCACTGCTCAACCCTTTGCCGTCTACCGCTGGTTTTGGGACCGTTGGGATGAGCAATAGTGCTAGATAGCTCAGTCCAGTATTTTCCTTGCTTCACTTTCCAGGACCCCTTAGTGTATTGCTGCATTTCATGGAAATCAGCACTGGTCAGGGAACCATCGTAGTAGCCATAGAACCAGTTATGCTCTCCTTGAGTGTCAGAAAAATCCTCCACTGAATTAGCAATTTCAGTAGGCACGGGAACATGGTTAACCTGAATTTCAAACCCATTGCTGACAGTTTTGCATAGCTCGTCAGACGCTGTTACAGTAATTGTGGTTGTGCCAATGTCCTCGCTACTGGGAGTACCACTGAACGTAGTGCCATCGAAATTCAACCAGCTCGGTATGGTTGCACTAAAGCTCAGACTATCTCCATCGCGATCGCTAAATGTTGCTTCCCCAATTGTCAGGGTAAAAGGCTCATTCTCGTTAATGCTTTGAGCGCCAATGGGATTAGCCACTACAGGGGCAGAATTATTTGGGGGTTCATAGACGTAGAGAGATCCACAGTTTTCCCAGCGAACTTCGTCGAGACTGGAACGGTCTTTGTTGGTATTTGTCAACCAATCGCCATTAATCTTTAAATAATCCAAATCTGTCAGCACTTGCATTATCTCTAAATTCGTCGCTGCTTCATTGCTGTCAGTTTTTATCCATCCACCCTCTGCATTCAGAGGTATGGTGTAGGGAGTCCATTGGTCTATAGTGGGCGTCGATACATGGTTCTGTAGTTCCAAACCACCACCACTTATGGTTAAACCATTTGTTAAACTGTTATTTAAACTATTGATATCCTCGGTAATCTGATCGCTATTTTCCAAATTAACCTGAACAGAAAACCTGAGGTTTCCATTGAAAAAACTGGATTTGTCACCAACAAACTTCTCGGGGGCAACGTAATCGTAGGGTCCATCACCGACTTGATCATCATTATGAATGTAGCCACCAGTGATGAATCCACAGATTCTAGACTGTTCGGGGTCAAATTCTTGATCATTGAGGTCAACAACGATCCAATCCTCTGTGCCAGTATCAAAGTAACTGACCGGCTCGATTACGCTTTCAATCGCCTGAGCTGGCTGTGGAATCATGAGCATGGCACAAGACAATAGTGCCGCCCACAGAACAATACGGATTTTTTTCATCAAAATTTTCGCAGCAGAATACACCACTTACACCCTAAGGGTGAGAGTTAGCACGGGGCTTTCAAGGTGTGGACGCAATACCGCACTCAGCCCCTTTCCGCTGCACCTCCAACTAATGGTTTACAGATTAATCCGGTACTACGTGTGAGTAGCCCTGTTGTGTTTTGCTGCAAGTAACTGCAAACAGCTCAATGGTCCCCTTTGTGGAAACCGTAGCTAAAGTATGGTCAAAGGCTTTGCAGATCTTAAATTTTGCCCAAACTCTAATTTTATAGGAGTTTAGGCTTTTTAGATATTTTTTTTGATTTACAAGCTCGTGTATCTTGATAGATAAGGGTTTCAGGAATTATCAATTACCTTTCCTCCTCCCCTTATTGAGAAGATATTTTGTTTAATACCATAAGATGCGCATCTGATCAAATCCTGTTATTTTTGACTGTTGAGTTTTTATAGGACTTACGAAGTTTAGTTGGTTTTGCCCCCCTAACCCCCCAAGTTTGGGGGGGAATGATGTCAAAGTCCCCTGCCCCCCTAACCCCCCAATACTGGGGGGGAAGAGCGCGGATGCTTCGCTTTTTGACAGTGGGGGACCAACGGGGGCATGCGTAAGTCCTGTTTCTCGATGAGCTCCCTGGTGAAAAACCAATGGTATTCCTAAGATGAACCAATCAACCGAGGGGCTATATAATCTATTACCTGCGATCTACCGGCAGCGAGATTTTGCCCAAGGGGAACCCCTACGGGCGCTGTTGGCGGTAATGGAAAAGGTAATGAAGGATATATCCAGTTAAACAATGACCTAGAAGTTAAGTTTGAATCCGGAAACTACAGAACTGGGGATTATTGGTTGATTCCGACGCGAACCTCACAGACCGTTGAATGGAGTCAAGACAAAGCCCATCCCCACGGCATTAGTCATCACTACTCTCCCTTAGCCCTACTGCGCTGTGATGGCAGCAAGTGGGAATTGGTAGAAGACCGTCGCGCTATTTTCTCTCCCTTGACTGGAGTAGTGAGTCAATCCGGGGGTACCATGACTGGCTCCTTGACCATTGAGAGTGCTCTAACCGTCAGTGATAACGTCACCCTAGGGAATAGCGATCAAGATACAGTGACTATTTATGGCACAGTGCGATCGCAACATTCATCTGGGTCACTGCGGATAGCGGATGCCTTAAACGTCTCGGAAAACCTGACCGTTGAGGGTAAGGTTGGGATTGGCACAACACAACCAGGGAATTACAAGCTTAAGGTTGATGGGGGAGATACCCATTTAAATGGAGCAGTGACAGTCTCCGGGAATCTAGAGGTAGAGGGAAATGTAACATTTCGAGGCGATGTAATTGCTCGGGACGTTGAACATCAACCGGGAGATGTGTTACTGGGAGACCAGGATGAAGATCAGATTACCTTTCATGGCACAGTGCGATCGCAAAATTCATCCAGGAAACTGGAAATAGCTAATGGTGTGAACATAGCCGAAGACCTGAGTGTTAATGGCAATGTTGGTATCGCTATAGACACTCCAGAGAAGAAACTTCATGTTGAACTGGGTGAACTCAGAGTTAGAGCTAGCCACAATCAGATAACTGCTGATATTGGAGCCTTCTATGCCCAAAATCTCACCCAAGGCATTGGGATTGGCTATAACCGTATTGAAGCGATTGGCAGTAATGCTAGCCAAGATATTGTGATTCGTCCCAAAGGCACTGGGCAAGTCATTCTAGATAACAGCAACCTTCAAGTTGCCGGTAACCTAACCATTGCTGGGATTACCAAGACCCAAGCCCTTGATGTGGGTGGATTTAGTCGCACTCAGCATATAAATAAAGATGGTGCCTTCTATCGTTACGGTGGACAGGCTTATATAGCCGTTGATGATAATCTCTACATCCGTGATTTTAATAATCCTGAGGATAATTCTAACAATATCAAGATGCACTTCAATACCAATAATGGCAGACTTGGTATTAACAAAACCAGTCCACAGGCAAATCTAGATGTTAATGGTAATCTGAAGCTGCAATTGGGTGTAGCAGTCAATGAGTTTTCCAATGATCAAAATCTTAAAGGTAACAGTGATTCAGCCGTACCCACCGAAAGGGCGGTAAAAGCCTATGTTGATAACAAAATTAGTCAGGGTGTTGTTGCAGACGGAGGCACAGCAACAGGATATAAATTTTATGCAGACATAAAATTTGATGGTCAAAATATTAAAAGTTCAGGAACCCATGTCATATAATTTGTTGAAAGGAATGACCATTACCAGGTTTTTGATGATAAAAGCAATGCGTTTATCGCCCCCAGATCAGGCTATTACTTTTTTGCTGCCACATTACAATTTTCTGGAGGTAATGGTAACGGCGATGGTGTGATTGTGGGCATTTATAATAATGGTGATAGTAATGACAATAATACAACGATTATTGTGCTCGAACCTGGGCTGATTAAAAATCTCACAGCACAATCGATAACAGCAATGATGAAATTAGATCCTAAAGACCGTGTCGATGTCAGATTAGAAGGTGTAGACAAAAGTACCTTTACTGTGTCTTATAGTTCTTTTCTGGGATTCCTGATTGGTCAATAGTTGGTAATATAGCAGTTTGAACTTCCTTGTGGCTTTTAGGGAGTAGGGAGTATTTGAATTAAGAATGTAGAATTGAGAATTGAGAATTAAGAATTAAGAATTGAGAATTGAGAATTGAGAATTTGGAATTCTACATTTTGCATTCTACATTCTACATTCTGCATTCTAGATTCTGCATTCTGACAGACAACCTACCCTTCGGGAACGCCAAAGGCGAACAACCAGCTAACCTTCAACCAGCTAACCTTCAACCGACTAACCTTCAACCGACTAACCTTCAACAGTATGATCAACCCTATAGACCCGGAAGAAAAACTCTACCGGTTGTTGGGTAGATAATGCGTTCGCGTAGCGTGGCCTACGGCCAATCGCGAAGCGGTTCCTTACTGGCAGTGCCAGACGCTGCGCGAACGGAACATCGCCCTTAATTGAGCTTAATCAAAACTCCCTACTCCCTACTCCCTACTCCCTACTCCCTACTCCCTTATGTTGCTGAACTTCCCATTTTCAACCAGCCAAAAATTTCCTCTGCTGTCAACTGAAGGTCGATACCATCTAACACCACTAGAGAGTCACTTCCCTGACACAATTCCGGTTGTTGGTTAGGTAGAAAAATCAAGACCGAGCGGTCGTAAGGATCAATTAGCCATCCTAGTTGAGAACCATGTCTTAGACAATTTAAAATGTTACCTGTTACTCGGTTTGAACTCTGGCCGGGAGAGATAATTTCAATAGTCCAATCTGGAGCAATAAACACATCATCTATAGGCTCTCCTTCATCATCAAATTCAATCTTGTTCCAGCGAATAACTGCTAGATCGGAAACAATTGACCGTCCGCCAAAAGTACATCGTAGCTCTGGGAAAGCGTAGGCAATTTGCTCTTCCTCAACAACAGTATTAATTGTACTCGTCAACTTGATATTAAGTCTGGAGTGGCGAGTTTTAGGCATTGGTTTCTGGGTAATTTCACCATTGATATATTCCCTAGGGGGTTTGGTCTCTGGGAGTTCCAGAAACTCTTCGAGAGTCAAAGGTAAGGCAGCTATCTTTACCATTGGCAGCTAGTTCCAGAAACAGATGTGACCATACTATAGCAATTCTGAATCGGGTCAGGTACTTTCCTTCTTGGTTTTATGATACTGTTTCCGTCAATTCTTCTCCACTGATCCGAAGTTCCCTGATCTGAAGTTACCCATAACTGCCGCAAAGTCATATAATTGCTTAGGCGAAAGGCGAATGCAATACGTCGAACTAGTCGATTCCCAAGGTGGTAGGTATCACAGCGGTTAAAACCGCACGAGTCGCTGTCTTGATGCACCCGATAATGCCACAGGTTTTATTTAAGATATAATGGAAAAATGAGTCTGTAAACCAAAATAAATCATTATGGCTACTATTATTTCTCCATCAAAACTCAGCCTTAGTGACGTAGAAGATAAATTTAAGCTCCAAGAAGTAATTGACCCGGAGTTTTTCCCAGAGTGCGTGGAAAACCTGCCCCAACTAAGTGAAATAGAAAGGCAAATGCTCGATAGAGCAAAAGCGAATTACAAGTACTTGTCTAAAGATTTGGTACTAGAAGACCTAGTTAAAATGGTTGTTGTTTCTCCCTTATTGGATTTGGCAGGATTTTACCAACCGCCTTTTAAAGTTAAAGCAGAGTATGAAGTGTCTTTACCCATTGAAGATAAAGATGA
>NZ_JAAHHE010000366.1:4207-5784 GCF_010692525.1 Moorena sp. SIO3B2 | reverse complement strand
TTGGAAATTACCACCGACACTAAGGTTGTCATTAATAGTGAGGGAGCCGTCAATAGTTGAGTTTCCGGTAGTGGTGACTAAGCCGGTTAAACGAGAACCATCCCCAACAAATTGGGCGGCAGTAGCACTACCAATCAGGGTTAGGTTTGTAGCAGAAATATTGCCAGTAGCGGAAATATTGCCAATTACGTCCAACTCCTCTGCGGGAGTGTCTGTACCAATGCCAACTTCACCGTTGACTGTGAGTGTTGGAAGTGTCCAATTAAAAGCCATTTTTCTTTACCTCCTCTGTTCCAATGTTTCTACCTTTTACATCAGCACTAAAATCCTATTCTGCTGCTCTTTGACGACTTTGGTGAAAACTGCGATTGCGTTTGATTGGTTGTTCTGTCATAGTTTTTATTAACCATATAATTAAGCTGTTGGTAATTCTGTGCCATTGTGTTACCGAATTTAATTCAAGACTAAGACACTGAAAAACCTGTTGGTGTTTTCAACTCTTGAATTTGTTTTTTTAAGAGCTTTATTTCCGATTGCTGAATTTGCATCTTTTCCAACAAACTTGAGAGCCAGTGGGAATTAGAATTAAGACCAACGACAACGTTGATCAGTTTTACACCTTCTTGCTCTGAAGTTTCCCAAGCTCTACCAACAATCAGGGCAAATTGGTTTGCTGCGATTTCGTGAGGTGAGACTGCTATCCCCATACCATCATTGAAACCTGAAGGGATAATATAATCTCCTGATTGCACGCTACCTCGAACTTTAATCGGCACTTGTCCCAAAAATGCTACTTGCTCATAGAGATGTTGCTCTTGCTTTTGGGGAGCATTGCCTAAGACAATAGGCTGATTAGTAATTGCCATAACTTGATCTGCTCCCTGGGTATACTTGGTAACTTTGCCACCAAATACACCCACTAGTTCACCTGGTTCAATTACTTCACTATGATTAAGTCGTGGTAAGTATTCTGCATAATCTCCACTACCGCTTTTCAAACGAATATTATTATTGCCAGTTCCCTCAATGGATCCAACGTCACGGTCACCAGATTTGAAGGTGATAAAATTACAGGCTCCACCAGGGGAAATAGTACCTATCTTGAGAGCTAAAACATCTGCACTTCCACCACTGCTAGTATTTTCAATCACTGCAATATGATTAGCCATCGAAGCAGCAGCATTTTTAGTACCCCTAACATGCAAAGTAGTAACTGGATTAGACAGTCCAATTCCAACCCTACCTGGCGATTTATTTTGAATTAGTAAGTTACCCCCGCTAGCTTGTAGATGTAGGTTAGAAACAGCTCCATTATTTCTAGCCATAATTTCATTATCATCTATGGCAAGATTTACACCATTAGTGTTGCCGACAACTAAATAGCCACCGCCATTGGGTTCTGCATCAGTACCACCGATAATATGCAATCTGGCTTGGGGACTAGTCGTAGCAATACCAACTCTACCATCAACCCAAAGATTGGGTGTACCGATCAGGTGAAGACTTCGATCATCGTTAAACCTTGCCCAGACTTTAGCACCTTCTTCTGGCTCCCGAATTTCTAAATGTTCGCCATT
>NZ_JAAHHE010000366.1:0-4107 GCF_010692525.1 Moorena sp. SIO3B2 | reverse complement strand
CAATACCAACTCTACCATCAACCCAAAGATTGGGTGTACCGATCAGGTGAAGACTTCGATCATCGTTAAACCTTGCCCAGACTTTAGCACCTTCTTCTGGCTCCCGAATTTCTAAATGTTCGCCATTTCGGGCAATTTCCCAATCATTTGTTGAGGATCGAAATACATCGGATCGGATTATGCCAGTCGCATTTAGTTCACTGGTAGCGATCGCATTACTAACACTGAGACTCCCATCCACAGTCAGGTTATTAGCAGTAAAATCTTGGTCAGCAGCACCGTTGAGAGCAGCTTTAGTATCAACGGCATTATTAACCTGGGTAATTTGATTATCCACATAGGTTTTAACCGCTTGTTCGGTAGGTATCGCTAAATCACTGTTATCTGTAAGATTTCCATCACTGGAAAATTCATTAATGGCTAACCCTGTTCCGAGCTGGAGACTATTCTCAATGGTGAGGGAACCTGTCACCTGCTCTGTCACACGTAATTGAGCAGTAGCGATCGCATCCCTAACACTTAGACTGCCATCTACACTCAACGACCCAGTAGTATGCAACCCAGAATTAACTTCCAAAGCTCCGGAGGAATGTCCGGAACTTACCACCCCGGCGATGGTAATGACATCACTATCTTCATCCCCCAAGGAGACATTACCCTCAATATGCTCCGTATCACGGGCAATTACATCCCCCTGTACTTCCAAATTTCCCGATACCTGCAGATTACCCCCTACTGTCAAATTCTGGGCGCTAAAATTTTGGTCAGCAGCACCGTTTAGAGCAGCTTTGGTATCCAGGGCATTATTAACCTGGGTAATTTGATTATCCACATAGGTTTTAACCGCTTGTTCGGTAGGAACAGCTAAATTGCTGTTATCTGCTAGGTTTCCATCACTGGAAAATGCGTTTATGGATAATGTTCCGAGTTGGAAATTACCACCGACACTAAAGTTGTCATTAATAGTGAGGGAGCCAGCGATGGTTGAGTTTCCGGTAGTGGTGACTAAGCCGGTTAAACGAGAACCATCCCCAACAAATTGGGCGGCAGTAGCAGTATCACTCAGGGTTAAGTTTGTAGCAGAAATATTGCCAGTAGCAGAAATATCACCAATTACCTCCAACTCCTGTGAGGGAGTGTCTGTACCAATGCCAACTCTACCACTAACTGTAAGTTCTGGATCTGGCCAACTAGTCATTTGTTTTACCTCTCTTGATAAAAAATTGTTAATTGTCAGTTTTTTTATTGCTGATTAATAGTTCATAGGTTTTACCTTTTCCCTTTGAGAAAATACCAATAACAATCCAATCTACTGAAGCATCACCAACACAGGAATTTTTACCTTTCCACTACTGAGAGAACCCAAGGCTTTGCCGATAATCGCACCAATGGCCCGCTCTGGCTCCAGCACTTTTTGCCCATGACCTTTGGTGGGGCTGGTGGTGAGTAAATCTCCCACGGCAATTGGTGCAATATCTGCATCAACCTTACAGTAGGAAAAACATCCCATGGTTACCATGCTGCCCATTTGCTGATCCTGTACCACGGCAGTGTTCATTCCTGCCTCGGTTTTAGCAACAAGAGATTGGAACGGATGAGGGGTTTGAAGACTGGCAGCAATCTCTTCTGGTAGTTCTTCTGATGGAATTTGCTTTTGTAAGTCTTCTGGGGATATTTGTGCTAAAACTTCTGGTGGGATTGGTGATTCTTCATTATCAACATAGGGCAAATCCTCTTCTGTGGTTACCTTTGCCACAATTCCGCATACCCTTGTGTCATAAGCTCGGTTGGTTAAATCTACCTCTGGGATGGGAATGTCATTTTGGGTGGCATAAAACCGCGAAACAGGATGGTCAGATAGCACCACCACGTCACCCTGCTCAATCGGATCACCGACGGCATTCACAAAACGATCTGAAACATAGCCTGATTTATCTCCACTACGGATGGTGAGATTTTGTGCTGACAAACGCCCTGCAACGTTTACATCTCCATTACTTCTCACTGACAACTTCGTGGAGAAGGTGTTGAATATTGCTCCTTGATTTCCAAATCGAAATTGACTAGGATGGCCAATCCAAAGTTGATAGGTTGGTGCGTCTTCCCCCACCAGTTGTCGCTTGGACAGAGATAGTTTGAGATTATTTGTTGAATCAGAATTCAAAAAATTGCTTAGGATACTTCTCGTGAATTGGATCTCATTGGTGCCACCTCTCAATTCGAGGTTGCCTCCTGCAATATTGTTAGTGACGTTCAAATTTCCATTAATGTTGACATTGCCACGCACGTCTAATTTCTGAGATGGATTCGTTGTTCCAATACCAACTCTACCATCAACCCAAAGATTGGGTGTACCGATCAGGTGAAGACTTCGATCATCGTTAAACCTTGCCCAGACTTTAGCACCTTCTTCTGGCTCCCGAATTTCTAAATGTTCGCCATTTCGGGCAATTTCCCAATCATTTGTTGAGGATCGAAATACATCGGATCGGATTATGCCAGTCGCATTTAGTTCACTGGTAGTGAGCAAACCACCCACAGTTAAGTTATTTTCTATGGTGAGGGAACCTGTCACCTGCTCTGTCACACTTAATCGAGCAGTAGCGATCGCACCATTAACTGTCAAGTTATTATCAACAGTTAAGGAACCTGTAACACTGCCACCAACGCTTAATTGATTAGTGGCAATCGCACTATTAACAGTTAAAGTATTATCAATCGTTAACGGTGTAGTCACACTACCTGTGACGCTGAGTTGATTGGTGGCAATCGCACCATTAACTGTCAAATCATTATCAATGGTTAGGGAACCACTCACCCGATCGGTCACACTTAATTGAGCAGTAGCGATCGCATCCCTAACACTTAAACTCCCATCCACAGTCAACGAACCCGTGGTATGCAAAGCATCATCTATTCTCAGTGACCCTGAGGAGTGTCCTGAGCGAATTACGCCGGTAATTTTAACTTCATCACTGTCTTGGTCACCCAAGGACACATTTCCGGCAATATGCTCCGTATCACGGGCAATTACGTTTCCTTGTACTTCCAAATTCCCCGATACCCGTAGATTACCCCCTACTGTCAGGTTATTAGTGGCAAAATCTTGGCTAGCAGTACCGTTGAGAGCCGCTTTGGTATCGAGGGCATTATTAACTTGACTAATTTGCCCATCGACATAGGTTTTAACGGCTTGTTCGGTAGGAACAGCTAAATTGCTGTTATCTGCTAGGTTTCCATCACTGGAAAATGCGTTTATCGATAATGTTCCGAGTTGGAAATTGCCACCGACAGTCAGGTTTTCATCAATGGTGAGGGAGCCATTCAGGGTTAAGTTTCTAGCGGAAATATCACCAATTACGTCTAACTCCTGGGAGGGAGTTTCTGTACCAATGCCAACTTTACCTCTGACGGTAAGTTCTGGCTGTGGCCAATTAAAAGCCATTTTTATTTACCTCTGTTGATCAAAACTTGTTAATTGTGAATTGATAATTACCGGTAGCGGTATTAATTACCAATTGCCAGCCATTGAATATGCCATCCTTTGCTATTGGCAAAATCTGGTGTTAGGTTTGGTCTTCCATCTCTATCACTAGGAAATCGCACATAAACCCGGAAACTTTGGTTAGTTCTTTCGTATGCAGAACTTCCGCCTGTTGTTTCCCAATTAAAGTCATTACCATGCATATTAACTAGGTAAATGGGTGTCGATTGAAAACCACAGGCTGAGGTATCTACATCTACATAAATACCTTCACTCCCATGAGGTTGCCAATTAGTTGAGCCTTCGGGAGTTTTTCCACAACAGATTCTTAAGGCTGTTCCTGAGGTGTCTTGGGCTGCGCCGAGTAGCTTGCCGAGCACATGTAACTCTGCTTCTGGGTTGTTTGTACCGATACCAACTTTGTTCTTGACAGTAAGATTCATAGCATCAGGCCAACTGTATTCGCTCATAGTCTTTGCTCCTTTATCACTTGCAAATCATTGAAATGTACGGATTTTTTGGGGTTGCTTAATAATGGAATGATTGTAAGAGTTTTGTAGAACTGGCATCTTGCCAGTTTCATGCGCTTTCCGCATCTAATTATTAAATTCGCCACGGGTCGC
>NZ_JAAHHE010000365.1:0-5819 GCF_010692525.1 Moorena sp. SIO3B2 | reverse complement strand
TAAGTGGGAAGTTTAAGTCCTAACTGTTTATCAAGTTTTTAGTCAACCTTAAGTTAGCCATCGCTAAACCCATTTCATGGTTCATTCCTCCTGGTTCATCTTTTATCCTTCATCCTTCACCCTTGAACTTCAGGAGCTATTTCTTTGTCTCATCAGAGCTAGCTGTATTGTCTGCAGCATCCAGCATCCCATATTTCCGCATAAAGCGTTCAACTCGCCCTTCCGTATCAATAATTTTCTGGGTTCCTGTGTAGAAGGGATGATTACCAGACCAAACATCTACGTGAAGTTCTGGCTGAGTTGAGCCAACGGTCATCACAACTTCCCCGTTGCAATAGACTTTGGCTTCTGGGTACCACTCTGGGTGAATATCTGGTTTTGGCATAGTTCCTCCTTTGATTTCTATTTTACTATATATTTAGCTAATTTTTCATTCCTATTTGTTAAATTATGGTAATGATATGCGCTAAGCACACGCTACTTGAGGTGCTATCAGCCCCTTAGCAGTCAGCTTTTCAATCCTGTCAAACTTAGGCATGTGGCTTAATATTGCCCATAAATTAGCTATTGTGGACAACCCTTAATCAGCTAATTTATTAGCTGATTTATTATTGCTTTTAGCTAAAATTTTATTCGGAATGGCTGATAGCTGATAGCTAAGGTCTGAATGCTTACAAATTTTTAATTACCATGTTGAATTTTAAATTAGCCAGCTGATAATTTATCGCTTCGAGTATTGGGGGGCTTTCCGAGCTTTTTTCAAGCCATATTTCTTACGCTCTTTTGACCGTGGGTCACGAGTCAAGTAGCCTTCTATTTTAAGAGGTTGGCGGTTTTCTGGGTCTAGTTCGCACAAGGCTCTAGCCACCCCTAGACGCACAGCATCAGATTGTCCCGTTAAGCCACCACCGTGGGCATTGACTAGGATATCGTACTCATTTTCCAAACCTAAGGTTTCCAAAGGTGCTTTCAGGCTGGCTAGGTACATGGGGTTAAAGTTAAAGTAAGCGTCCCCTGGACGTTTATTAACAATCAACTGACCGCTACCGGGAACCAAACGGACTCTAGCAACTGATGACTTACGACGACCAGTTCCCCAGTAAACAGCGCGACCTGCTTGTTCTTCTGCTTGCATTAGTTTTAGCCTCCTGGAATTGTTTTAATAGTTAGTTCTTGGGGTTGTTGTGCTTCATGGGGATGGGTCTGACCAGTGTAAACTTTCAGCTTCTTGAAAAGTTGGCGACCCAGAGAGTTTTTAGGTAGCATACCCTTGACAGCTTTCTCGATAATTCTTTCGGGTATACGTGCTTGCAATTCGGCAAAGGTTTCTGTCTTCATACCGCCAGGACGACCGGAATGGCGGCGGTATAGTTTTTGGTCTCGTTTTCTGCCAGTTACCATAACTTTTTCGGCATTGACAACAATCACGAAGTCACCAGTATCCATGTGGGGAGTGTAAGTAGGTTTGTTCTTCCCCCGCAGAATAATGGCTATTTCACTGGCTAGTCGTCCTAGACGCTGGTTGGTGGCGTCTACAACGTACCACTTTTTTTCAATTGAGTCTTTAGTTGGTATGTGGGTTTTTTCCATCGGTTCAATCAATATCAGGTTTACGGTTGGGTTGAAAGGTTGTCTCTTGTAGCTTGGCCTTAAGGCCCACGCTACACAGGTTGTTCTAGCCCAAGGAGCCCTTGTCGGTTAGTAGGTTGACAGATTAAATTGAATGTTACTTATCTCTAGAAGTAGCCTTCAGGCTTGTTACCTGTCACCTTCACCCCCTCTTCAATCTTGTTACGTGTAGTCTTCAACCCGTCAATTGAGGTAATATAAATTTGGGTTGGGTATCATACCATATTTCTGGGAGAAAGGGGCATTCTGGGTAGCCAACCCTTAGCAAGCACAAGCCTTTGGCTGGAGAAGCGTGTTTCACCTTGTCCCGCTGTTGGTTAACCCAGATGTCAGTAAACTGTTCTGGGGTTAGCTTCCCTATTCCCACTTGTACTAGCATTCCTACCAACAGACGCACCATACCATATAGAAATCCGTTAGCTTGAATTTCTATATGAATAAATGGTCCATTGCGGTAACATTCGGCTGCTTGCACATTTACCCAGGAATGCGATCGCCCCGAGTTGCTTCGGTGAAAGGCTGCCAAGTGATGCTTACCCAGCAGTGGTTTTAAGGCTGCCTGGATCAGGGATTCATCAAGGGGAGCTTGATAATAGTGCCAACAAAAGGGTTGTACAAACAAGTTAGGGCAGGCGTCGGTATAGATTGTGTATCGATAACGACGCCAGATGGCACTAAACCGAGCATGCCAGTCTTGTGAAACTAATGCTGATGCTCGGACTAAGATATCCTCTGGCAGTCTACTATTGAGTATCGCTGCCCAGCGATGGGCTGGTATGGGACCTGTGGCATTAAAATGAGCGACTTGGGCAGCAGCGTGAACCCCTGTATCAGTACGACCAGCACCATATAGGGTTATGGCTCGCTGTTGTACGGTGGACAGAACTGTTTCGATTTCCGACTGAACACTGCGATGCTGTGGTTGTCGCTGCCAGCCATAAAAGTTATTACCCAGGTATTGAATAACCAGGGCAATTCGCTGGATAGCTTTAGCATCGTTGGCAGACATCATGGATTAACGATTAACAATTGACATTTTTAATGGTTAATTGCTTTAATGGTTAATTGCCTCAGACTAGTTCAATAATAGATATTTCAGCATTATCACCACGACGCCGCACCGTGCGCAGAATTCGGGTATATCCGCCGTTGCGATCGCCATATCGCGCTTTAACCTCAGCAAATAGGGAGTGAACTAACTTTTTGTCGTAGAGATAGGCAATTGCCCTACGTCGGGATGCCAAGGAGCCATCCTTGGCCAGGGTAATCATTCGCTCCACCTCCGAACGAATGGCTTTTGCCCGAGCTTTAGTGGTAGTGATTCGACCATGACGCAGTAATTCAGTGGTCAGGGATCTCATCAGAGCCCGACGTTGATCTGCTGGCTTGCCCAGTTTTGGCACACGACGCCCGTGACGCATTTTTTAGCTTCCTCCTTTTTTTTGAACAAGATTTGCCTTTATTCCTAGGGTTTGGACTAGCTAATTGCTAATTGTCCAGTCCCTTAAGTTTAATTGTTGTGGTTAAGTCTTAGCGGATTTTTCGTGGGGCAGTGTAATTCCTAGACGTCGTTGCAGAGCTTCAATCACTTCTTCAGCCGACTTTTGACCAAAGTTTTTGATTTCTAGGAGGTCTTCCTGACTATAATCGAGCAAATCGGATACAGAGTTGATCTGTGCTCGTTTCAGGCAGTTGTAAGCCCGAACCGAGAGTTGTAATTCTTCGATTGGGATTTGGCTGGTCGGATCGTCATCATCACCATAGTCATCTTTAATAGATTCGAGATTAATATCCTTGAGAGGATTGAACAGATCCACCAGGGTCCCAGCCGCTTGAGATAAAGCTTCTTGGGGAGTTATACTACCATTGGTCCAGACCTCTAAAGTTAAGCGATCCTTTTCCAGAGCACCATCAATGCGAGTATTCTCAACGCTGTAATTTACTTTAGTCACGGGCATGAACACAGAGTCAATCTGGAGGAAATCTACCGCTGTTGATTCATCATGCCCCCGTTCCACAGAGCGATATCCTGTACCCTTTTCGATGCGGAACTCCATTTCAAGCTTAGCCCCTTCTGCTAAAGTAGCAACATACTGACCTGGAGCAATAATTTCCACCTCCGAGGGCAAATCAAACTGAGCAGCTCTCACAGTGGATGGCCCAGTAATCATCACTCGACCTATCTGAGGTTGAGAGGTGTAGCTTTTGAGGACAACTTCCTTCATATTCAGCATAATTTCCAGGACATCCTCTCTGACTCCCTCAATTGTGGCAAACTCATTGTTTACGCCAGCAATCCTGACAGCCGTCACTGCTGCTCCTTCTAGGTTGGACAGCAAAACTCGTCTGAGGGCGTTGCCAACCGTTGTGCCTTGACCACGTTCGAGAGGCTCTAGGACAAATCTGCTATACTGACTTTGGTTCTTCAGTGTTTTGGATTCTACACACTCAATCTGAAACTGCGCCACAGAGTGACCTCCCTCTATTCATAAGACCCCTTTAACCGAATACAGGTTGAAGGGATAGTAAGCCAAAGGGTAAGGAGTTCCTTATGAACCTCCTCCTTTCAAGCTACTTTCCTTTCAACCTAACGGTCGCAAAAAATATACTCTTATACTCGACGCCGTTTGGGTGGACGGCAGCCGTTATGAGGAATTGGAGTTACATCCCTGATTAGGGTGATTTCCAGTCCGGCTCCTTGCAGGGCCCGAATAGCGGTTTCTCGACCTGCTCCTGGTCCACTCACCATCACTTCCACCTGACGCATACCTTGGTCTATGGCTCGTCGGGCAGCACTGTCAGCAGCGGTCTGAGCAGCGAAGGGAGTTCCTTTTTTTGCCCCCTTAAATCCACTAGAGCCAGCTGAAGCCCAAGAGACTACATCCCCTTTGGTGTCAGAAATGGTGACGATAGTATTATTGAACGTAGACTGGATGTATGCTATTCCATTGGGTACATTGCGTTTCTGCTTTTTTGTACCACCTTTTTTTGTTGGTCGCGCCATGTCACTTGACTTTACTCTATCGGTGATTGATTATCTTGGGGTTGAGTAACTTGAACAATTTTGTCCAAAGTCTTTTGTCCAAAGTCCTTTGTCCAAAGTGACTAACAGAAGGTCTCCTGGCAGTTACTTTTGACGAATGACCAATGACCACAAAGCTGTGGTGGATAGTTGAGCTGACTAGAGCTATTACTTCTTAGCCGGTGCTTTTTTCTTTCCAGCGATAGTCACTCGTCTACCGCGACGGGTACGGGCATTAGTGCGGGTTCGCTGTCCTCTCACGGGCAGTCCCATGCGATGACGACGTCCGCGATAGGTACCAATATCTACTAGGCGCTTGATGTTCATTGACTGCCAGCGCCTTAAATCCCCTTCCACCTGATAATTTTTTTCGACAGCTGCTCTGAGGGCAGCCACCTCAGCATCGGTCAAATCCTTAACCCTCGTATCTGGGTTAACTCCTGTTGCTGCTAAAATGTCTTTAGACCGCGACAGACCGATTCCATAAATGTAGGTCAGACCTATTTCTACACGTTTATCGCGAGGTAGGTCTACACTGGCAATCCGAGCCACGCTTGGTTCTCCCTTGACTGAAGTTTTGTGCTACAAATTAAATGTATGGATTAAGTGTATGGATTTGAGGTTTATCCCTGACGCTGTTTGTGTTTGGGATTCGGGCAAATCACCATAACTCGACCGTGGCGTCGAATCACGCGGCACTTTTCACACATTTTTCGGACAGATGGTCTAACTTTCATGCCTTTTTTTCTGGACAGAATGCAGTTGGTTATTATATCTTTTTTTTGGTTGACTTGTCAAATTTAACTTATTTTTCATAAAACAGAATCCGCTGCTAGTTTTACTTCTTACGCAGACGGTAGGTGATCCTGCCTTTGGTTAAATCGTAGGGGGTTAGTTCAACTTTGACCCGGTCTCCGGGCAGAATTTTGATGTAATTCCGACGGATTTTACCGGAAATATGAGCTAGGACATTAAAGCCATTGTCCAAGTCAACGCGAAACATGGCATTCGGCAGGGATTCAGTCACCGTGCCTTCCATTTCAATTAAGTCTTGTTTAGCCAAAGTGTTTTAACCTCAATACAACTATCCCCCTATGTTCTAAATTTTGATTATTTAATTCAGGGAGTCTTAACATATTTTATCAAATCCTAAATTATACCAACTAAA